>JANNUW010000359.1:0-32123 GCA_031414095.1 Hyphomicrobium sp.
GGCAGTGACCCTCCGGCTGATTGCTCAAGCGCAGTGAATCACACTTCAAACCGTTCGTGAATCACAAAATCATTTTGCAAGGAAACAGCCCTCAACACAGCGTTTTCCTGCAAAATGATAGTCTGCAATTGCCAAAGTCAACAAACGCAATCAATGAGTTAGGAATAGTTCACGGGGGACTCACCCTCATTGGAGTAGCAGGCATGCCGACCACGTTCATTTTCGTCCATGGTGGATTCGGGTCACCGGCGGAACTCGCTCCGACCGTGCCCTATTTGGAAGCCAAAGGGCACCGTGTCGTGAATGTCGATTTGCCCAGCGAGCGGGCCGATGCCACCTTGGACGACTACGCCAGCGCCGTGGTTCAGGCCATGGCGGGCACATCGGGCCCCCGCATCCTCGTCGCCCATTCGGCTGGTGGCGCTACGATTCCCCTTGTTGCCGCCCAGACTGCGGTGGACCGTCTCATCTACGCCGCAGCTTTCGTACCGCAGCCGGGGCAATCAATCTACGAGGCCTTAGGTCCCGACACACAAGCGGCAATCATGTCGGTCTCCATGGACAATGGCGACGGGACGCGATCCTTCGATTTCGACTTGCTCGCCTCACTGGTGCCAGCGGAACAGCGTGAAGGTTATCTTGCATTCCTGCGAGCGACCCAGCGAAAGCAAGGAATGCAGGCGGTACACCAGCCTTGGCCTGGCACCGGCATACCAGAAGTCCCCCGCTCCTATATCCTTTGCACCGAGGACCAGATCATTCACCCTGAACGGCAGCGCGCTTTCGCCGCCTTGCTAGGCGTCACCCCGATCGAGATTGCCTCGGAACACTCGGTATTCACCATGAAACCGCAGGAACTCGCCAGCATTCTCGAATCCCTCGCTGTCTGACCTTTCAGTATCTCTGGAAATTCGCTGTTCCCGGACTCGATTGTGTTGCTTGGCGAGAAGATATTCTACTCCATCGCACAGCACCGATCATCATCGAGAACTGGTGGCTTCCACAACCCGCTCAGACTGCGCGGGTGGCGTTCACAAGCGCTTTTCCGGATTTTGCCCATCGCGTCAGATTGACCATTTCAACAATCGTGCTGCTTTCAACCGGCAAGCGGACCTGACACGGACATCGACAAACCGACGTGAATGACCCAAGGCGGACATCCCATCGGTCTGAACTAACTAGTCGCTCAAATCACCGCTAGGTCGTAATGATAAACGAAAGTTGCCTTTAACAAATGGGCCTCGTCGAGGTGTATGACGGCCTTTTGCCAATTCTCGCCAGCGAATCCCTTGAGAGCATCCATGTCACGCCACACCATCGACATCGAGAACTCGTTGGGAGACTCCGGTCGCGGAAGCCCGATCGATACCGACACGAGCCCTGGATGGGAGCGCACGATAGGCAAGGCCGTGCCAAGGAAAAACACCTTAAACTCAGCCTGTTTGCCGTCGTGAATGATGGCCCGGAAGAATCGCAGGATCATGGCTACCTCCAGCAGGGCACGATGGATGTTGTGGGCTACCAGCACCGCATAAACGGACATCCGCTTGGTGACCGGCTTGGGAATACCGAGATTAGCACGAATGGACGTCATTGCCAACACTGGACACTAGCCAACTCGATGTCACTTCGCGCCGTTGAAGGCGTCCTTATCTGCCAGAAGATCGATCGAATACGTGGCAGGAGAACGGCCAAACTAACCATTACCGATGATCGCTCCTGGCCCTTCTGCGACATGGCGTGGGACATTAACGAAGCCCGCTTCAAATCCAGAAGCGGACACCAGCGCTAGTCGGGCCATGCGCGTTCTTGAGTTCACTCCCTGGTCTATGAACCGCTCACAGAAGTGCCGTCACAGGTTTATGGCCAGGGCATTGGCTCGAACTACCAGCGGCAGGGGCTGAAGCTGTCGAAGCATTTCAGGCCGTATGATCCGTGCAAACGGTAAAGGGCTAGACGGGAGCAATGGCTCCAACTAGCATCCTGTCAACGCGGGCGTAGTTCAGTGGCAGAACGGTAGCTTCCCAAGGGCTGAGGCATGTGGAATTCGGCCCAAGCGTTCGCAGGTACGTAAATGCCTCCGCAGAAGTATCATTCCTTCAGCCTGGGCAGTTCTTAAATCTTCCACTGCTGTTTATTGAGCCAGTTTGGAGCTCATAAATTCAAGAGTTACTTCAGCGAAGACATAGCCTGAATTTTACCTGCTCATGCATCGAGATCGAGCTGGGCGCTGCACCCAGTCTTCTGCCCAGCATTGTGAAACACAAATTCAATTCTGCTTTCGTTGGATCAATTAATCCAGCATAAGGCCACCAGCGCCGCTCATAATCGCACCAAAACCAGTCCCTCTCGACGAGAGGTCACACATGCAATAATCTCTCATATCGTCTGGTACAAAATGTCGGGCAGGCCACGAAGAAGCGCTGGCAAGTTAAAGTGTTTTTCTTGTCACGAACGGCGAAGTAGGCATTCATGAGTTCAAGGACTTAGCCAACCAGAATATACCATTAGGCAGGCCAGAAAAGTATTTTCTACTTGTTTGACGTGGCAATGCCGCATTTGCAGGTCGGAGAATGTAGGGAAGGCCGGAGTTGGGACCGGCCTTTTTGAGTGTGCACCAACTCGTCAAGTTCCCGCCGACCTAAAGCTCCCAGCGAGTTTATTGGCTTTTTCGAACACCCTCTTTGCCGCTGCTGGCGTTATGGCTGTCACTGTCTTGGTGTGGCTCACGCCTCCACCAGCTGCAGCTACAGCGATGGATGATAGTGCGTCCTCCTCGCTCTTGTTTTCCGTGATGATCAGAAAATCATACTCTCCCAAGGTCATGTAGTAAGACAGAAGCTTGCCACCGCTGCCCTCAATCAGTTTCCTGACCTCTGCTTCCCTGTCCTCGGGCTTGGCGACGAGCCCCTTTATGGCTTGGTGGGAATAACGGCCTTGCGTGATGAAAATCGTCATGACAACCTCCTGATGCCTCGGGTCTATGCCCTAGCTTTCCGACTGTCCGCCTCATCTGGTGTGAAGTCAATTCGAGGCAAGCGTTCCTATTTCCACTATCTGCAAAAATTGGTCTGCAAGCATGTGCACAGCTGACATGGAGCAAAGACTAGCTAGCTTCTCGTTTTGACTCTAAGCGGGCATCACGGCTTTGGGAAAATGTCGACACCATTTTCCAAGGTTCGGTCTTGCAATTGATGCCAGTTTGCACAAAACTCAACCTCAACAGCCAGGTCATCCGGTAGATGTTGGTTGAACGCAGCTTCCTGGCCGGAGCGACCAGACGCAGTCTTCATGTAGCAATGCTAGAGGAATACGACGTTGAACAAGGATTTGGAAGCGGAGGTCGACTATGTGGTGATTGGGGGCGGATCGGCAGGCTGCACGCTCGCGGCGCGGCTGTCGGAAGACCCCTCGGTGACCGTGCTTCTCATCGAAGCCGGTGCCAAGCGGGGTAATTTACTGGACTACTGGAAGATCGAGATGCCCGCCGCATTCGATCATGTTTGGCGCAACCCGAAATTCAACTGGATGTTTGAAGGCGAGCCGGAACCCACGATGCACAACCGCCGCATCTTCCAGCCCCGCGGCAAGGTTTTGGGTGGGTCATCTGCGATCAACGGTATGTGCTTCATTCGTGGCCATGCACTCGATTTTGAACGATGGGTGCGGGAAGGTGCTGCCGGATGGTCATGGCGAGAGGTATTGCCCTACTTCAAACGTGCGGAAACCTGGGAAGGAGGCGAAAGCACCTATCGCGGCGGCTTGGGCCCGGTGCACGTGCAAAAGGGCAGATACCCAACCGAGCTTTATGACATTTTCATCCAGGCAGGGGCCCAAGCAGGTTATCCTTTGACTGATGACATCAACGGCGAGTTTCAGGAAGGGTTTGGAGCGTTTCAAATGAACGTCCACAATGGCGTTCGCGCTTCGACGGCCGAGGCCTACATACGCCCAAATGCAGGTCGACAGAACCTCTCGGTGGTTGACCACGCGATGGCGGACGGGTTGATCATTGAGGGCAACCGCGTTGCAGGAGTTCGGTTCAGCAGGCTCAGCGTGACTGGCATGTTTGCCCGCGCCCGCAAGGAGGTGATCCTCTCGGCCGGCGCTATCGGTTCGCCTCACCTCTTGATGCTCTCCGGTATAGGGCCTGCCGAGCACCTGGCAGAAATGGGCATCAAGTGTATCGTGAACCTGCCCGGCGTCGGTCAAAACCTGCAGGACCACCCTCTGGTCTACATGAAGTTCAAGATCGACAAACCGGTTTCGATGTCACGATACATGAGCAAGAGCCTCATGCTCTATACCGGTGCGCGGTGGATGACGACGCACACCGGTCCCGGCGCGACAAACAACGTAGAAACCTGCGGACTGATGCGTACGGATCCATCGGTTTCGCACCCTGATATTGAACTGCAATATTTGCCAATCATTATAGACCATGATCTGGGTGTGAGCCCGGATGTACATGGTTTCACATATTGCATCGGACAGACCCGCGTTGAAGGCACAGGATGGGTAAAGCTGCGTTCATCAAACCCGGCTGATGCCCCGCGCATTCTGTCGAACATGCTGTCCACCGATTATGACTTGCAGCAGATGCGTCATGCCATCGAGATAGCTCGTAATATTGCGTCTCAGCCCTCGCACAGAGGACTGGGCGTGAATGAGGTTGATCCAGGGCCGAAGGCAAAGACCCGCGAGGAGATCGACGATTATTTGCGCGGCAACACTTCCGGCGACTTCCACCTGACTTGCACCTGCAAGATGGGCAGTGACCGTATGGCTGTGGTAGACCCTCGACTGCACGTCCACGGCATTGAAGGCCTGCGTGTCGTGGATGCCTCGGTGATGCCCTCAATCGTCAGTGCGAATACCAATGCGACAACGATTATGATCGCGGAAAAGGCAGCTGACATGATACTTGGTCGTCCCCCGCTTCCTGCGGCGGATGTCAAGTTGCCAGCATGAAAGGCAGGGCAATTTACTGAAAGTGCTTACCACGCTTCAATTTCTTGAAGGTATGAGGCTTCACCGGTTTAGACTTCCCAGAGATATTGGATCGGCATGGCCAAGGCATTCACACAATGATTCAGTATCGGTAAAACGCCATGAAGCCAAACTTTTTGCCGTATTGGGCTTTTGATTTGAATTAAACAAGTTGCCGAGTATTCGCGCTGCCCGACGAAACGGGAAGTTTCCATCGCTTCTTAGGCCTTGGACATTGTGCTCTCAACATCTGCTGGGCGATGAAGAGCGGACATGTTGATGTTTGACCGGGAGGTCGGCTTCGGGCCAAGAGCGGCTGTTCAAGTAACTTGTGGCGAGCGGCTATTTCAATCCCAAAGCGGACTCCATTTTGTCCCTCTTGGACCTCTGACAGGGCCATCAGAGCGGGGTCAGCACGAAATTGCAATCAACCTGGATTGCGAGCGGAAATCACCCACGAAGAGGTGGGTGCCCAGATACCTTTCTCGTCCCGTTCTTGCCTCTCGAAGAAGGTACGCATCTCGCGCTCTATCTCGGGGCGCTTGGCCTCGGCAAGCTCCTCACCGGCCTCGCGGAAGACCTCGCCCCCAGGACCGATGGCCAACGCGAATGCGATGCATTCTTCCGGGGTCGTGCCGACCATGATCTTTTCGTCCACACGGGTGAAAGTGACGTCCTCGTAACCCGCGCTCTTCATCATTATGCCTGCCGTCTCCTGATTGCCCATCGAGAACGGGCCAGGTCCACAGGTGTCGGCGTCTTCGCCCGGAGGCGGAAGATGCCGAAGGGTAATCTCCTTTGCTTCCTGCCATGCCGGATTGTCTTGGCGCCGACGCCAGACGATATGGGTCATTTGCCCTCCCGGCTTGAGCGCCATACGCATCCGTCGCAAGGCAGCTACGGGGTTTGTGAAGAACATCGTGCCAAAACGTGCAACCACATAGTCGAACTCACTCTCAGGTAGAGCGACTTCGGCATCACCACGGGAGAACTGGACGTTTGAAAGTCCTTTTGCGGCGGCGTCTTTCCTGGCCTCTTCCAAGAATGCCTCGACGCAATCAATGCCGACGACACGCCCCGTGGGTCCGACAATCTCGGCAACCTGAAGAGACATGTCTCCCCAGCCACAGCCGACATCCAGCACTGACATCCCCTTTTTGATCGGCAAGTTCGGCAACACCGCAGCGGAGTGTCGAGACAGGCCGCCTTGAAGGATATGTCGGTACTTTGTGAATTTTGGCTCAAGTACGGAGTTCCAGAATTTCACGAACTCTGTGTCTGGGGATTTGTCGGACGCCAAGGCTGCCTCCCGGTCATTTCGCTATTAAGATAAGCATGAAGCGACCTTGTCACCTAACAAAATAGGAAACCAGATAGGCTTTACGCGTCGATTTCTGTCTTCCAGCCTAAACCACACATCGCAACGCCTACACTCCACAAATGCAAATATGCGAGGGCATAGGTCCTCTCAGTACGCTAAGCTGTCGTACGTGAAAACACTCTAAAATGCCCGCTTAGGGTCAACAACGCCGATCAACCGATATCTGCGCCGGGTCGGCTTAACCCCGCGATTGCAGAAGCGTCGCGGGCGATTGCAGTCAGCCGCTTTGGGCCAGGTGCAGTCATTCCGATCTATTCGTCTGGTATTTATCCCTTGCGAAACCAAGCGCTTGAGGTTTGTTGTGCCGTCTCCTTGCAGCTTGTGTGTCTTTTGCCTGCATGTTAGTGTTTGTCCTCTTGCCTAGAGCTTATCCGGGAAAACGCCATGGACAATGCGCTAGATATTCGCTCGGTCACTAGATCAGACAAGGATCGGTTTGAAGCTACCATGACAATGGCGTTCAGCGCCGATCCGGCGGCGCGCTGGGCCTGGCCTGACCCGCTTCAGTTCATAAAGATATTCATGCCACTGGTGACCCTATTTGGCGGCAAATCCTTTGACCACGGCTCCGCCTATGTCATTGGTGATTTTTTCGGTGTCGCACAGTGGTTGCCGCCGGGGGTTCAACCAGACGACGGGCCGATTGGTGAACTCTTTGAGCAAAATATGTCTGAGCCGAAGCTTGGCGAAGTGCTGTTCTTGTTTGAACAGATGGCCGGTTTTCATCCCCATGTACCCCACTGGTACATTCCCTTGTTTGGGGTTGATCCAGTGTTTCAGGGGCGGGGATACGTAACGGAATTGATGCGGCATGCGCTGGTAGCCTGTGACCGCGATCAACAGCCCGCCTATCTGGAAGCAACCAGTCCCGCCAGTCGGTCGTTTTACGAGCGCCATGGTTTTCGGGCGTTGGGAGAGATTCGATCAAGCGATTCGCCACCGATGTTCCCAATGCTGCGCGAACCTCGATAACCTGATCCCTCGCAAGCCTGTTGTCTTTGGGTGATTTCCGGAATGGGCCAACAGCAGAAGTCTCTCATTACCCATAACTTCTCTGGTCGGACATCCTTCGCATGGTCAGCGGACTGCTGCCACGCCTTTATCTGTCACCGGAGTGAACGATTTGGCTATCATGAGCTCTGACAAAAACCAATGAAGGGTGGGGTTCTGATGAAAGACAAAGCAACATTTCTGGGAAGCTACGCGGCGACTTCACAGCCTTGGCAAATGGCCGCCACTGTCGCCAAGGGCTGCTATGTACGGTGAGGTCCCTTTGTGTTATCAATTCCATCAGCACTCCGGTCGTCTGGCCGATGTTGGCTATGATAACTAATTCCGCGCAGTGCCCCACTTTCATTCAGGGAGAACAGCCGTGAAAAAACTCGTTATATTGACAGCCAGTGTGTTTGTATTGAACCTGTCTGCCGCTCAAGTGGCCAGCGCCGGCAGCGATGCCGAGTTGATCATTAGCGCAGAGGCCGCGGCACCAGCGGCAGTCGGCTCTCAGGCTACCATCTATGCCCCGCAGGCCGACGGTTCAATGAAAACAATTCGTGAAGGTAAAAATGGTTGGTGGTGCACGCCCGACGACCCTGCCACACCGGGTCCTGATCCAATGTGCGGTGATGCCAATTCGATGGGATGGGCTATGGCTTGGATGGGCAAAACAGAGCCACCCAAAGGCAAGATCGGTTTTGTTTACATGCTGATGGGCGGGCCCTCGGCGAGCAACCTTGATCCTTACATTACCAAACCTGTAGAAGGTACCGATTGGAGTATGGACCGTCCGCACGTGATGGTCGTGAACTATGGGGATACGATGTCAGGTTATCCTGAAAAGGAATTAATGCCTGATACGACCCGCCCCTATGTCATGTGGGCAGGTACGCCCTATCAACATTTGATGCTTCCGGTGCAGTAGATTTGATCTGGCGCAGGAGCGGCATCACCGCTCTTGCGCCAAGGAGTTATCCATGAGAACGGCGTTGTCCATCGCTCTTGCACTTTTTGTCACGAGCGCCGCACACGCGCATTCTTACCGCGTTGGCAATCTGGAAATCGTGCATCCCACCATCATCGTGCCGCAAGCAAACTCCGATTGCACTTGCGCCCATGTGATGATCATCAATCATGGTCCTGAAACTGAGTATTTCCTCGGCGCTGACATTGCGATCGCGGGCAATACGCGTCTTCTTCATGTTGCAAGTCACGACCACGATATCAGTGCACCATCAGCAGTTCCCATTCCATCGGGTGCTACCCTCGATCTGCACCGTTATGAATGGTGCTTGTTTCTCAGCAATATTCATTCAGGTCTTGAAGCCGATATGGGTGCTTACCCCGCCCGCTTGATGTTTCGCCATGCCGGAACCATCGAAGTCGAATTCATGGTTGATGCTAACCATCCTTGAGTTGCCAAAAGATCGAGGTGTGTCCGCGATGTCGATCTATGTCATCCAGCACGAGCAGATCAAGATATTATTGTCGGCGAACAAATGTCACAAGCTCGCGATGCCGACATCTGGAAGGCCGGCGAAGTCTGGTTCGGGTCAAAAACAGAAGTTAGCTGTACGAGCCAGAAAGTCAGGTTTGGGCCAAGAACTGACTTAAGCTACAGGTCGTGTGAACTTGCACACATACCAACCATTGACCTCACCCATTGGCGTACCAGGGGATATCGGGAATGACGCAACACTGGAGGGCCGGAGGAAATTCCGGCCCTTCCCGTGGATACTTTCTACTTCAGGACAAACTTGAAGTCGTATTCCGTGCCCTTGTCATTGCGAGCATGCAGCATCATTTCGCCACGGCTGCTCGCATATTTGCCGGTGCCACCGGTGACTGATAGAACCGAGTCCTTGCCGTCAAGGAATGGACCTGCGACGTTTATCTGTCCATCGGCCAGCGTGTTTGTCCAGGCACATTCCCAGGATTTGCCAACTGCGGTGCGGAAACAATAGCCCGTGTTACTCCCCACCACTTTCTTGTTGGCCTCGTCATAGATTTCATTTGCGAAGGTAAGAATGTCGCCAACGCTGTCATCCTTAGCACCTGTGTCGGTGACCGCATCGCTGGTGGCCCGTTCGACCAACGTGAAACTGTCAGCCGCAAGGCCAGGCGTCGACGTGCCTACAAAAAGTGTCGATGCAAGGATTCCGAGGGTTAGGAAGGACGCGGAAAATTCAATACGTTTCATGTTTATCTCCCTGTTCAAGCAGTTAAGCCGACACCCACGGGATGAGCAGCTGTTGAGGTCGAGTTTTGTGCAAACTGGCATCAAATGCAAGACCGGACCTTGGCAAATGGCGTCGGCATTCTGCCAAAGCGGCGAAGTCCGGTCCGGGTCAACCTGAGAAGTCATGCCGTCTTGTCGTCATTCCTGCTCTACGGTGCAGCCATCGAAGGCTCTTGATACCACTCGCCTATTCCGCCAGAGTGCCGCTTGATCATGCACCCGCTTGCGGGTGCACACATTGGTTTGTCAGCACGGCACATGAATGTTCAAAGCGTAATCGTAGTCGGGGCAGGTCTCGCTGGTCTTGGTGCTGCACGTGCTCTCAAGGCAGCAGGCCGGGAGGTGACGATCCTTGAGGCACGCGAACGCATAGGCGGCCGTGTCTGGACCGAGGACGGCATTGATCTCGGTGCCCACTGGATTCACGGTACCGACGGAAACCCAATCACTAATCTTGCGCGAGAGTTCAATATTCCGACCATTTTCGTTGGCGGTGACAGCAGTTATACGGGGGGATGGGAGGAATTGCAGCTCCGATACGCCGGGGCTCCGTTATCGGCGGGGCGCAAGGAAACAAGCCTTATCGTGATGGACGCTGTGCGCGATGCGTTAGAAGCCCTGCGACGGCATACCGAGGTCGAAGGTACGGCCGACATGTCGCTGGACAAGGCAATGAACATTGCTATGGCCAAAGCGGGGGTGCCGGAAGAGATGAAAGCCGATGTAGCTTGGCATATGGCCGTAGTGGCCCGCGACGACTGGGCAGCCGGCGCCGAACGCCTGTCGATGCTCGGTTGGGACGATGGATATGAGGTCTATGGCCCAGGCGACAGCATATTCTTGAACGGCGCTGGTGCGCTGGTGACGAAACTTGCTGATGGTCTTGATATTCGTTTCGGCAAAGTTGTACAGCAAATCGACCACGGACCAACGGGCGTCCGGATTTCGGCCGGCGGCGAGTTCTGGAACGCCGATGCTGCCATTCTGTCAGTTCCTCTCGGCGTGCTTAAGACGGGCGATTTGCGCTTCCATCCTCCATTGCCGGAACGCAAGCAGGCGGCCATCGCCCGTTTGGGTGTGGGCTCGCTGATTAAGGTAATCCTTACCTTCGAGCGACCGTTCTGGCCCATGGAACAGTATGTCTTCGGCAATCTCTCGGATGATGTAACTTCACATCCTACGACAGTCGTAAGTATGTGGAAGACGCACCACAAACCGGTACTGGTTATGCTGGTTGGTGGCGATTCAGGGCAACGGATGGAAGCGTGGCCAGTTGCCCGTTTGACCGACTGGGCATTGTCGGTGCTCAAGAATCTTTTCGGCCCCGATATTCCGGCCCCTACCGCGCTTCGGGTCACAGGATGGCATACGGATCCCTTCGCGCGCGGCTCCTACAGCCATATTGCATTAGGTGCGTCGCCCGAGGACACCAACACACTCGCCGAACCGGTAGGGGAACGCCTCTTATTCGCCGGAGAGGCGACGATGCGAATACATTGGGCCGCAATGCATGGCGCCTATCTTTCCGGACTGCGCGAAGCGGCCCGCCTGACTGGCGATAGAAACCTTCTTCCAAGCCGCCGTTTTACGGAGACCCGCCGTTGGCGCGAGCAACTCCAGCGTGCCGACCGGTTCTTCAACCTTGCCAACAAAAAAGTGGACCCTGAGGAGGTGGCAGCCCGCGTCTCAGTCCTCCAACGAAGTCCAATATTCGAACGAATGTCAGAAGGTGACCTGAGAGTTTTGGCGACGATTTTCGAACCGCTTGATCTTGTGAATGGAGAAATCCTCTGCCAAGCTGGTGACCCTGCCGAAAAGGTCTTTGCGGTGGTATCTGGGAAGATTGAAGTTTTACAACCAGGCTCAGATCACCCGGTGGCAATCAAGCTGCCCGGCGACATTGTCGGGGAGTATGGAATGTTCCTTACGCGGCGTTCAGCCACGCTTCGCTCGTCAGGTGCAGCGCACGTTTTGACTCTCGACTACAAGCAATTCAAGAGATTTCTTCTGGCCTTTCCGGAGTCGATGCTGGCGTTGTTCGGTCAAGCTGTCACCCAAAATGTGAATGGAGCCCGGCCTGGCAGCCAGACCAAACCCGGAGCAGAGGACTGATGGACAATTGAATCGCAGTCTTCCGCTTATTTTTGATCAATTCAAAAGTCTGCTCCGGGTCAACTTGAGACCAGCTGCAGTCGTCAACGCATGTCGGCTGTGCCTTTGTTTGCAGACCAAATTTCCGAAAAAGCGGCAAATACTGACTTAATGTCGGCTTTGCGGGGATAAGCGGGCATCCCGCAAACCCGCCAGCAGGTCTCAAACGGGCCAAAAGCGGAACTCAGATCATCACTTACAAAGCCTCGGCCACAACCAGACATTCAACGCTATGCCGTTTTCGAATGCACTTTGAGATATATGGGCCGTTTACGTTTCAGAATTCAATGCTTGAGACCGAGCACCGCCTCTCTGATGGCAGCCAGCAAGAACTGCGGGTCGGCATAGTCGTCGCAAAACTGCGCCCGGTAGGTCAGCCGGAGAAAGCCGTCTTGCCCCACAACGAAGTCGCCGGGAAGCTGCCACGGGCTGTCCACCGCCGCACGCTCGGTTCCATGGCGCGATTGCTGAAGCTGTGCGCCCGCCTCCAATTCATGCCGCAGGAATGCGTCGGGTAATCCGTAGACGACTTGCGAAGGACGTCCCTCCAGCAAGTTGTAAGCTTCATAGGCCCGGCGCTCCGGATCGCAGAGAAGCCCGCAGGGCAATCCTCGCTGTTCGGCAAATCGCTTCGAGCGTTCGGGTTCGCCCTGTCCGATGGCGATCACATTGGCTCCGGCCTCTAGGTAGGCAGCGCATTCATCCTTCAACCTTTTGGCCCGATCGAAAGCACAACTGCAGCCGAAATGCCTGAGGAAGATGATCACTGCTGGCCCGCTACTCCAGAATGAACTCAAGTGAAGCTTGCCACCAGATAAGTCCATCAGCTCGATGTCTGGCGCGGCATCTCCTACTTGAAGTGGCAGCTTCGTCCAACGCAGCCGCGCAGGGCCACGTTTCCAGTTTTCTAACCACTCTTGCTCCGCAAGGCGAATTTGATTATCTTCAATTGACATCATGGTTTTCCCTCAATTCTACTTCGAACTGGCCGTCGTTGGATCGATGATCGTCGAGATTTCTGTAATTACTGTCGCAGGGAAGCCGCTCAGTTCAGCGTGCTCGCGAATGGCTGCTTCATTGTCTGCCAAGTAAACGCAAAAAGTCTTGTTTGCGGCGACATAGGAATGATCCCACTGAACACGGGGGGCAAGTTTTGAGAGGGCAGAGTTTGACGTCTTGGACGCATCCCGGAGCTGTGTCTTTTCGAATGTTCCAATCTTTGGGATATCCCGTTCTATAACATAGCGTTTCATGGCCTGATTTCCTTCCTGGATGCCAATGATTTGGCTTTTTCCGGTGGCCCATCAAGCATTAAGGCCGTTCGAGACTCATGGGCACCAGCGTGATAGAAGCGTAATTTCAGGCAGCGCCGACAATGGGAGTGCAACAATCATGCGAATTCAGCTGCTTGGTTCGCCAGTGCTGCTCGCGGGAGAACGCCGGTTCGATCATCCCTCGCGCAAGGCCATGGCATTGCTTGCCTATCTCGCCATGCGAGCTGATGAACATATCTCCCGCAGTCATTTGGCCACCCTTCTATGGGGCGATAGTGGCGAGGAACAGGCCCGTGCCAACCTTCGCCAAACGCTGAGTCTACTGCGAAAGCTATTCAAAAAAGCGGGGCATGATCCAATCATGGTGCCTTTCGATAAGATTGTCCTTCATTCAACGGGCATAGAAATTGATGCCCGTATCTTGTTGGACGCGCTTGGAGGCGACGAGCCGGGAAAGCTCGTGGAAATCCCGGCGTTCCTGGAGGGGTTCTCCGTTTCGGCGCCCGAATTTGAAACCTGGATGATCTCCCAGCGCAATGCGATACGTTCACGCCTCACTGCCCATCTTGAAAAGATTGCAGACCGGGCACGTGATACGGAGCAATTTGCTTCTGCCGCAGAGTACCTATCCCTCGCACTTACCTATGATCCCCTCCGCGAGACCCTGTACAGAAGCCTCATGGAAGCCCTGGAGGCGCTTGGGCGGTCTGACGAGGCTCTTTCACAATATGAAAGGTGCCAGAGAATTCTGGAGAAGGAACTTCAGATTGAACCCGATGGAAAAACCCGAAAACTTGCATCAGAAATTCGCGCGCGACGACATGTTGCATCGTTCGGAACATCTGCAGGCGGGCAATCTGGCGAAGCATTTAGACGCTATCCGTCTGCAATGCCCGTGCTGGTCTACGTAGCGCCGCAGCCACCAAATGACGCATTGTGTACACAGCGTCGTTTCGACAGCGCGGAAGAAGCGTTGATGGAAGCGCTCGAAATCCGCCGACAGGCAAGCAATCCAAACGCCAAAATTGCTGCGGTTATTTTGGATACCGGAAATAGAGAGAATGATTGCAATTCAGCTGCAAATCTGGTCGCACGCGCTGAACCAGGGGATATTGTTGTTTCTGAACAGACTTTTGAGCTGTTCCGGCATTGGTCGCCATTCGCATTCGAGCCTGGACGCGTTGGCTCTGACGGTATGCCAAGTCACAAACTTATTTCGGAAATCCAGCGCCACCGACTTCAAGTCAACCCGACACTACTCACTCCTCAGAGAGAGCCACTTTCCGAATTCTCGGTCGGCGTATTGCCTTTGGACGACAGATCCCCAAATGCCGGAGAGTTCGCATTGGGCGACCTCTTGGCTGAGGAAATTACCCATCGCCTGTCCCGGTACCGCAACCTCACCGTGGCGGCGCCGTCTGCCGGGCAATCCCTGAAGAGAATGGGGCTGCCTTCCGAACGCGCCAGAAGTGCGCTTGGGGTAAACTATCTTGTTGACGGCAATGTCTTTCGCCAGGGTGACAAGCTGCAAATACGACTGACACTTTCAGATCTGCGCGAAAACCGCCTTGTCCTCAGTCATTATTTCGACGGTGCATTAGAAAACATTCATTCCGCCCAGGGCGAACTCACAAATCAAATCGCCACGACGATTTTTCGAAGTGCAGAAAATTCTGAAGTCCAACGAGCCGAACGCGCAGTAACCAAGGACCTCGGAGCCTATGAATGGTATCTCCGTGGTTTGGCCGCCCATCGACGCGCTGGCATCTCACCTGACAACGCGCGTAACGCATTTTCCTGCTTCTCGGAG
This sequence comes from Hyphomicrobium sp., assembly GCA_031414095.1. Classification (GTDB taxonomy): domain Bacteria; phylum Pseudomonadota; class Alphaproteobacteria; order Rhizobiales; family Hyphomicrobiaceae; genus JANNFX01. The sequence continues at coordinate 14,841 of JANNUW010000359.1, forward strand.
GCAATTGATATCGACCCCACGTTTGCCCGCGCGTTGGCTTGGCGGCTTTGCGCAGTCAGCTGGTACGCGCCCGAATACCTTGTTGATCCCGGATTAATGCAGATTCACCACGCGCTATCTATAGATGAGCATGACGCTGAAATTCAGCGGGTTGCCGGGGCCATGCATCTTTATCGCGGCGATTACGAGGATGGTATCAGGCATATTGAGCGCGCAATCGAGCTCAATTCGAGCGATGCCTACCTGCTAGCCAGTTCAGCAGTCTATTGGGCCTATTATGGTGAGCCACAAAATGGACTTAAACATATTGAGCGGGCCATTATGCTTGACCCGTTCCTTCCTGCCTGGTGCCTGGAGGATCACGGTGTGGTGCTGTATTCCATGGGTTCATTTCACCTCGCGATTGAATCACTTCAGAAAATGTCATTCCCGAGGGCCCGCGCACTTGCTTATCTTGCTGCATCGCAAGTTGCGGCTGGAAAAGCAGAAGACGCAAAAGCGTCAGTGGCAAAAATCCGCCAAATCTCTAGAAGCTACTCCGTCAATGAGTTGATGGCCACCTGCTACTATCGGCAAGAGTCTGACAAGGCCGGACTGCGCGGCAGGCTGAACCAGGCAGGGTTGAATTGATCGAGGCACGGCGAAGCAATCTTCCGATGTAATTCCCAGTAGGGCTGCGAATCAGCAATAATGAAGTAAGTTCCGACAAGGCCGCGAGGTCCGCAACGGGTCAATCGCGTCGATTTGGCGGCTTCGGCGGTATGTCCGGTCATTGGGCCATTGCGGACATGGCGGTTTACCATTGAAGAGTGTGACAGAGCCAAGTCGCCCAAACGGCTCCCTAGCTCAGCGTTTGGCATCGTTGGCATCCCTGCTAAATGCGATCAGAATACCTGTTGTAGGCAGTTAATCTGCCCAGTTTTACAGACCCTGCCCCCCATACTGCGCCATCGGTTAGATACGCCGAAGGTGAATGTTCTTCTTGTCATCAGCTGCTGCCAAAGAACCAATTGCGAAATCACTCGATCAGCAGACTGACTGGCTATTCATCTGGTGCCACATGGACCAGTGGCGCCACAAATTCAGCAGATAAATTCGGCCAATGGCAACCTAGTCGAATTGACGCCAGCAGGCAAAAGGGACACATATCAGGACAGACATTCTATGAAATGCAGGAGATTCAGCTTTGCCCTCCTTGCGAAGACCAATATCAAGAAGACCTTCGAAACTCCCGAGAGCGACTGGTTTGGATCCTTGCAGTCATTGCCATCGGGGTCGTTCTCTTCATTGGGATAGTCTATCTGAACAATCGCTAGCCTTGGTGCACCAAACGTTCCTAACGTTGTCTTCTGGCTGTGTTGCCAGGAGGGTGAGTTCTGAGGTGGGCTCATGGCTCTTGTTAAGCGGTCGAATTCTAAGTTCTGGTATGTCCAGTTCCAGATCAACCACATCACGATTATCAGGTCTACGCGAACCGTGGACAGGAAAGTTGCCGAACGTGTTGCGGCCAAGATAAGGGCAGAAACCCATGAGCAACTGGTTCTCGGCCAGAAAAAGCCCCTGACCCTCGAACAGGCCTTGGAGCGGTTCATCGCGACCAAGGCTGGCACTCCCAACTATCGGAATTTACGTATCCATCAACAGAACATTCTTCGACATATCAGGGGTGTCCTGCCATTGAAGGCTGTCACTTCCACAATGCTAGAAGACTATAAATTCAGGAGGTCTGAGGGTGGCGCATCACCACAGACGGTCAAACATGCCCTGAACTGCCTGATGGGAGCCCTTAAGAAGGCCAAGCGTGAGGGGTTTGATAGTCCAGATGTCCTCGCCCCCGTCGTTAAAATCCCCAATGGCAGAGTGAGATTTCTTTCCATCCAAGAGGAAAAACGACTGCTCAGCGAGCTTGACCCCACCCGCCAGGTCAATGGGCTTCCATCACCTGATAGCCGGTCCAAGGAACACCGGAGGTTCATCCAGGACAATTACGATCTGATCATACTTTTGATGGATACGGGCGCCCGTTATGGTGAAATCGCCAACATTCGATGGACGCAAATCAACCTGTCTGAAAAAACGATCTCCCTTTGGCGTCCTAAGGTCAGAAATGAGAGCGTCATCTTCATGACTGATCGCGTCTATGAAGTCCTATTGCGAAGGAAAACGTCTGCAACAGGGGAATTCCTCTTCACCAATAAATCTGGCGGAAAAAGAGGCTATTCGTCGATAGCCATTCGGAAAGCGTTTCGGAGAGCTGGTTTGAAGGACTGCACGATCCATACCTTGAGGCATACGCATGCCAGCCGGCTCATCCAAAATGGCCTAAGCGTCTATGAGGTCAGGGCCATTTTAGGACATTCCGACATCAAAACCACGATGCGATACGCTCATTTGGAAGAGGTCCAGGTCTCGCAAAAGGCCAGGGACGTCATCAATCGCATTTCTAATGGAAATTTCCCGCCGCCAGACCAAGTTTGACGGTAGACTTGCAGCTTCTCAAGCTGACCCCCCAAGTTCATATACTCACTCAGAACATATAGTTAGATTGGAACAGAAAAACCCGGGTACGTTACTGGGGACGGTTACAACGCCCAAGCATGAGATTTTAGCGTCTAGTAAGCAATGAGATCAACTCAGGGAGAGTTACGACGGGTCTCGAAAACTCGACTCTAGAAGGACCCGTAACTCATACCCGTGTCCCTGAATCTATAATTTAGTTGCAGATACTACAGTTTTGGACTATCAGTCGTCCTATTACCGAAATGGTAATTTAGCTACACGGTGTTAAAATGCATGTATTAGCAGCACCAATTTTTGACGACAGCAGTCGTTCGCTCGTCTTTTATTATTGATTAGAACCGTGCGTGGACCCGATTTAGGTCCCTTGGTTTAGCTTCTATCCGCACGGCAATCATAAAAAATCCTCTTCTTTCACTTTATGGAAAATTGTCTTGCGTTCCATCTGACGATGTAGCCAGTCGCATGGCTTCAGACGAAAGTGGTTCCAGAATGCGGATACCTAGGGAAGTGCCGAGAAATCGAGCACCGCGTTTCCACGAATTCATGGCCTAACGAGCAATAAATGCGCGTTAGAACGAACGCTATATCGTAAACGCAAACAACGGGTTCACAGGAACCATCGTATTCATGCGAATTCGGTACTTTCGCATATGACATTGACCAAATTTATCGGGGAAACCTGAAATGAACATTAGAGATTATGGACTAATTGACGGGGCCGGTGAGCGGGCAAAGGCGCGCGGCCTGATTGACGCAACCTGGTATCGTTGTGACGTCCCAAGGGATGTTATGAAACAGTTGATGCGTCGCAACGATAGCGCTGCGATCAATGATACTGCTTTATGGTACGCCCTCATCCTGGCTGCTGGAATACTGTTGTATTATGTCATTGACACAAATTGGGCGATTCCAGCTTTTCTCTTATATGCGACTCTTTACGCAGGCCCGGCCGATTCACGTTGGCATGAGGCAGGACACGGAACTGCATTTAAAACACGCTGGATGAATGATTGGCTTTACCAGGCGGCATCGTTTCAAGTCATGCGTAGGCCGACAGTTTGGCGTTGGAGCCATGCTCGTCATCACACCGATACTTTGATCACCGGAAGGGATCGAGAAATTCAAGTTCACTTGCCAATCAGAGTATTCCTTCTGGTCTGTGATTTTTTCGGCCTGATTCTTGCCCCATCGGAATTTCTCAAAGCAATCGCGAATTCATTTGGGTGGATCAGTCCGGAAGAGAAAACCTTCATTCCTGAGACAGAATGGAAGACGGTTAAACGAGAAGCGCGGGTGTGGGCTTCGATTTTTGGGATAGTAATATGTTTTGCTCTCTATTGGCAAACATGGCTACCACTTCTGTTTTTTGGCCTGCCGTCCATATTTGGCAGTTGGCTCTACAATTTTTTTGGCCTCACTCAGCATGCGTGCCTACCGGAGAATGTGCTGGATCACCGCCTGAATTCGCGCACCGTTCTGATGAACCCGGTATTTCGCTTTCTTTATTGGAATATGAATTATCACGTGGAGCATCACATGTTTCCGATGGTGCCTTATCATGCATTGCCGCAGCTTCATGAAGTGATGAAAGCTGATTGTCCTCCACCTTACCCGTCGACTTGGGCTGTCTATCTCGAAGTTGTCGGTGCGCTCATCCTTCAATGGCGGGATCCAAGCCACTATGTTCGTCGGCTGCTACCCGCGTCACAACCACATACTGTCACTTCAAATGATCAGATAGCGGGAGTTGCCCAATGAGCGAGTGGATCATGGTTGGACCGCTATCATCACTAGAAGCTGACGATGTCACGCGTTTTGATCATGCGGGACGTAGCTATGCAATTTATCGCGTTGGTGAAAATGCCTATGCAACCGATGATTCTTGTACTCACGAGAAGGCGCGCTTGTCTGATGGCTTGCTTCTCGACTGCGTTATTGAATGTCCCAAACACAATGGCCGCTTCGATATACGCAATGGTCGAGCGCTGAGTGCTCCAGCCCGTATCAATTTGCAAACCTATAAGGTGAAGATTGATGGTGGCATTGTATACGTTGAAGTTGAGATACCAGAGAGTATTCAAGCATGAAAATTGGAATGCTCACTGACAGTCTCGCGGATTTGGATCTCGATACTTTGCTCGAGACGGCTGCGTCTCTTGATATTGAATGCTTAGAGTTTGCAACCGGCAACTGGTCCACTTCACCACACTTGAATCTGGATGCAATGTTGGGAAGTGTTGCCCTTCGGTGCGAGTTTTTGGCCAAAATAGTCGACCATGGACTTACGATTTCTGCGCTCAACTGTTCGGGAAATCCACTGCACCCGGGAGCGGATGGTCTTCGACAGCATGAAGTGACTTTAAAAACTTTCAAACTCGCTCGTCTGCTAGGTATTGATCGCATCGTGATGATGTCTGGACTGCCAGGAGGCCCCGACGACGCTAATCCTAACTGGATTACAACCGAGTGGCCCCCGGAATGTCGAGCGATCCTTAAGTACCAGTGGGACGAAAAACTAATTCCTTATTGGAGAGACCTGGTAGTTACAGCAGGCGACTTTGGCGTTACCAAAATCTGCCTAGAGTTTCACGGAGGTCAGGCAGTCTATAACCCGTACACCCTTGGACGTTTGCGAGATGCGGTCGGCGAGATCGTTGGAGCTAATTATGACCCAAGCCATCCAATCTGGATGGGTGCGAATCCTTTGCTGACGATCCCACAGCTAAATGGTGCCATCTACCACGTTCACGCCAAGGATACACGTATCGAGGTAGAGACAGCGTCGGTGGAGGGCCTTCTAGAGACCCGGCCAGCAGAACACGTAGCTGAACGCAGTTGGAACTACGTGACGCTTGGCCATGGGCATGGCGTGGAATGGTGGAGAGCATTTTGTACAGCACTACAACGTACTGGCTATGACGATGTTCTGTCCATCGAGCATGAGGACGCTTCGCTAGCCCCGCTTGATGGAGTTAGCCAATCCGTTCAATTGCTAAAGGAAGTGGTCGATGGCTGATACGCTCCAGCCCTAGATCTTAATAAACAACGAGGAGCGAGCAAAAACTATGGAGGAAGCAATGAAACGACGGATACTCAATGTTGCAATCGGACTAGCATTCGCTCTGGGCCTAAGCTTTGGCCCGACGCTTGTGCTCGCAGAGGATATTAAAATCGCCTTCGTAACACACGGCCAATCGGCTGACAGCTATTGGGGAGTTGTCAAGAAAGGAGCGGATGATGCGGCGGAGCTTATGGGCGTAGAAGTTTCATACCAAGCTCCTCAGACTACGGATATGGTGGCAATGTCGAGAATGATCGACGCTGCCGTGACCCAAAACGTACAGGGACTCGTGGTGTCGATTCCAGATGCCAATGCACTTGAAAAATCCGTGAAAGCAGCGGCAGAAGCCGGGATCCCGGTCATTGTAATAGATAGCGGAGAGAAGGAAGTCGAACGACTTGGCCTTAAGTTGTATGTTGGCACCACCAGCTACTATGAACAAGGTTTGCTAGCAGGAAAGCGGCTGGCAGCAGCGGGTGCGAAGAAAGGGGTGTGCGCGAACGCTGAGCCCGGGAATCTCGTCAATGAGTCCGCTTGCGATGGTTTCAAGGAAGGTATGGGGGGCAACGCGGATCGAGTGGAAATATCCATGGACCCCACGGATACTGGAGCTCGTATCAACGCCTTTTTGTCGGCAAATCCTGAAACAGACGGGATTCTTGCCTTGGGAGCACCACAAGGCAACAATATCATCACTGCCCTCCGAGAGAAGGATGTCATCGACAAATACAAGATCGCGAATTTTGACGTTAACCGCGACACATTGGATGCTCTCGCAAAAGGAGAAATCCTATTCTCGTTCGATGCTCAACAATACCTCATGGGTTATCTACCCGTCGTTATGCTAACTCTCAACGCAAAATATGGGACGCTACCGACAAAGAATATCTATACTGGTCCGACGCCTGTGATGGCATCCGACGTGGATAAGATTATGGTGCTTAGTAAAAAGGGCATTAGGTAACGCATCCGCCATCTTCTGCCTTAGGGGATAGTAAGTCCTGGCTTGCCGCGGCGCGGCAAGCCAGATTGGGGGAAGACATGAATATAAAAGCATCACCTACAAGCATTGTGAGGAAGGGACCAAATAGCGATAGGGCCCGCGTTAAAAACGTTTCGCCCCTTACACAGTTACTGCGAAGACCAGAACTTGGAGCTCTCTGTGGCGCTATCCTCATCTACGCTATTTTCTACATATTAGCAGGTTCGAGCGGTATGTTTACTGTCGAAGGAATCATCAACATCCTTCGAGTCTCAGCGGAAATCGGAATTCTTGCTGCAGCTGCCGCATTGCTCATGATCGCGGGCGAATTCGATCTCTCAATTGGCTCGATGATAGGTTTCGCTGGTGTCATTATAGGTCTCGGAACTACCGTTTACGAACTTCCTCTCTCAATTGCAGTTTTGGTGGCATTTATCGGCTGTGGAGCTATCGGTGTTGCCAACGGTTGGTTGACAGTGAAGACCGGCTTGCCATCATTTATCGTTACTCTTGCGTCGATGCTAATTTTACGCGGCTTGGCGATATCGATAACGCGCTACATAAATGGCTATACTCAAATCTCAAATATCACATCAGATGACCCAAACAGTTGGATGATCACACTGTTTAGTGGTCGTATTGGAAGTTCCTTTTTTGTTTGGATGGCAGAGCAGGACTGGATCGCGAAGAAATCGAGCGGATTGCCTAGCATCGAGGGAGTTCCCGTATCAATCGTGTGGTGGCTGGCGCTCACGGCACTTGCCACTTGGGTCCTGCTGAGGACAAGTTTTGGTAACTGGATTTTTGCTGTGGGAGGTGATGAGACCTCAGCACGCAATGTGGGGGTGCCTGTACAACGCGTAAAAATTACTCTGTTCGCCGTCACCGCTCTGTGCGCAGTAATCTTCGCGTGTGTTCAGGTCATCGAAGTGGGTTCAGCGGACACGCTCAGGGGTACGCTGAAAGAGTTTGATGCAATTATTGCGGTCGTAATCGGAGGCACGCTACTAACGGGCGGCTATGGATCTGCGATCGGGGCAATGTTTGGGGCGCTTATCTACGGCACGGTCCAAATTGGCATTCTTTATACTGGTATGGATTCGGACCTGTTCAAGGTTTTCTTGGGACTAATGGTCCTCCTTGCCGTCCTGTTCAATAACTACGTGAGGCGACGTGCGACACTTGCGCGCTAGGAGTTTCCCATGAATCCGATCCTTGAGCTCAGGAATGTTTCGAAGTCATTCGGCAGTGTTCTTGCGCTAAAAAACTTAAATTTCGACGTTATGGCAGGTGAGGTTCATTGCCTACTTGGTGACAACGGAGCTGGAAAATCTACTCTAATTAAGATCCTTGCTGGGGTGCACCAAATCACCGAAGGCGAATATCTGATCGATAATTGTCTTACTTCCATAAATTCGCCTCGTGACGCCCTGGATCGAGGCATTGCTACAGTTTATCAGGACCTCGCAATGGTTCCCCTTATGAGTATCACTCGAAATTTCTTCTTGGGGCGTGAGCTAAAAAAGGGTCGAGGATTACTCTCTCGTTTCGATGTCGCGAGAGCTAATGAGATCGTACTTCATGAACTAGCCCAGATCGGGATTGATGCGCGTGACCCTTCACAAGCAGTTGGGACTTTGTCCGGTGGTGAGAGACAGTGTCTGGCTATTGCTCGTGCTATGTATTTTGGGGCGCGAGTACTCATCCTTGATGAACCCACCTCTGCGTTGGGTGTCCACCAAGCTTCCATCGTGCTGAAGTATGTGGCCCAGGCTCGTCGTCGCGAGTTAGGTGTAATTTTTATCTCACACAATATTCACCACGCCTATGCGGTGGCTGACCGTTTCACTCTTTTAAATCGAGGCCAGAGCAAGGGAACATTTCGAAAGGACGAAATCTCACAAGACGAGGTTCTGCACGTGATGGCAGGCGGTGAAGATTTGAAACAAGTCCAATCTGAAATCCGTCAAATTGATTCTCATCGACTGAGCGTCGCTGACCGAGAAAAACTAAGCAAAATAAAATAAGGAAGAAGCAATGACTAAGTTAAGAATTGGTGTCGTCGGTGCAGGTCTCATAGGACAGGTTGAGCATATCCCAAATCTGCTGCGATTGTCCTCTCAGTTTCAAATTACAGGTATCGCCGATGCATCCCCGAAAATGCGGGCCGAGCTGGAAGCGAGAGGGTTTAAGGTGTTTCCTTCCTACCTTCAGCTGCTTGATACGAATCTTGATGCAGTTTTGATCGCGGCACCTGATCCCTACCATGCGGAGATAACAATGGCAGCGCTTGCCAAGGGTTTGCATGTTTTTTGCGAAAAGCCATTGTGTTTCTCGGTGGGCGAAGCCAAGGAAATTGCCACAATGCGGGACCGTGCTGGAAAGGTTGTTCAGGTTGGATATATGAAACGATTTGATCCCAGCTATGAGACGCTGCTCGGCCTTATTCCGGCGAACGGCGAAGGTCTTAGGTTCATTAGTGTAGAAGTCCAAGATCCCGACTCTTGGCCCTTTAATCAACACCAGGGAAATTTCGTCAAGATTGATGATATTCCACGTGATCTTGTTGACGAAGCGCGTTCGCATAGAGATAGGCAGGTCCTTCGTGCAACAGGGCGCACATTGGTCGGCGCAGACATGTGGGGTTTCACTAACTCTTATTGCTCAAGTCTTATCCACAATATTAATGCCGTGCACGGCATGCTGGATGTCATGGGCCTCGAGACCGGCGAGGTAGTCGGTGCTGCATTCTTTGCAGGTGGTGATGGCGGACATGGTAGCGTGAGACTTAAGCAGCGCGATGCTCTTTGGCAAATGACTCATTTATTTGTCCCAAACGTTGCCGATTATCGGGAACGAATATCCCTTTACTTCGATGATTCAGTTTTTGAGCTGACGTTTCCCTCGCCATATCTCAATCACTTTCCTACACAATTGACCGTGGCGAGATCGGAAGGGAATAAGTGGCAAAAAACGGAATATCGCACGAGCTTCGAGGAGGCATTTATCCGCGAGCTAGTTGGGTTTTGGGAGAGTGTTGTAAAAGGCGCGCCTATCAGGAACACTGTGGAGGCAGCTTCTCGTGATCTCGAATTTGTGGCAAGACTTACCCAAAGCGTCAACTTAAGAACCTAATTTTTCAACAACTGATTAGTTTCCCCACGCAGCCAATGCGAATAGCGACGGTCAAGCCGAACGTGCTTCACACGTCACTCGCTCGCTTTGCTCACTCGTGGGTTCAAATTTTAATGGACCGGAACATCAATACCAGAAAACTGAAAATAGCAATATGAATTCAATAATTGCGGAAGCACACCAGGAGCTACACTTATGCCCTTTCGGCACAGGTGTAACTCGATTGTTTTGCGTTTAGCAACCAATCGCCACAGCGAATAAGAGCAACCCCAGGTGAGGAAAGAGCGGTTGAGCGGTCTCCTTTTATACTCTGCTTAATCAGCGCTGCCTTTGGTAGCCTAGGCTGTGCTGTCAAAAAGGCGCCTCTCTAGAGCAAATACGATTCGAAAACGATTATGGCTATCTGTGTGGCTGGACGTTGTGTAGATAACGGTTGCATGTTCTTGGATAAACGGGTGCCTGAGCGCTTCATCGAGACTCATCCCCTTATCAATGTCGGCAATCAGTAACTCCGCCCCCTGAAAATTATCGGTATTTCGGCGACCGCCTGCGAAATGATGGGTAAAGGGAAAGCCGTTTCTAACGTGACTGATTAGCTCCTTAATCGTCAGCTGCGTATTTTCCCAGCCTTTACCCGTACGTCTCCTCTGCTGCTCTCCTGCCTTATCCTGCATATCATGCCGGATGGCCACCTTGAAGATTCGATTTTCCATTTACACACGCACACTCAAATAATTTTTGAGCAATCATCTGCCCAAAAATTTCAATGAGCGTGGAAATATGCATTTTCAAGCGAATTCGTTTGGTTGAATCTGAACTCAGATCCCTTGCTTCAGATACCGTAAGATGATGGGAATATGTTCCATTCCAGTTGTTTATACAATTTTTTACAACCGCCATTCAGATTGCTCATAAAGCGATGAATATCTTTGCTTAAACTGGCAGGCATTTATGTTTTTCTGTGAGCATTGCCGTCCCGGCTGGATTTTAGGAGGTGTTAGTTGCTGCCAACTGCCGCCTGGACCAGCATGTGTTACAAATAATTAATGCAAAGGAGTTCAGTTTTGCTCTGGCCCAAACTCCTCCACCAGCAGCTGATCGACCCAATCGCTGTCCTGCAGTCTGTTTGCCACAGCCAAAAGAACCAGCGCATTTTTGGGAAAGACGGCATCCTCGTCCGCTGAGACAGGCAGAAAGAGGTGAACATCATTGGTGGCGCTAACAACAAGGCCAAACGCCCCTCCCTCGAGCTTTGTGCCAGCACGTTTGCTTGCTGAGGCGACCACGGAGATTTTCAGGGAGGAATGCTCTACTCGAGTTGATTTTCGGACCCTTTAGGGCACCGATTAGCGCAGCCTCTAGGCCAATTTCGATAAAATCAACGGCCATTCATGGAAAAAGCGGGTCGATTCCCATTGCCGGGCGGCCTGGCTAGCGTTGCACCACAAAAAGAATCGTGAAATCATAACTGATGGCACTTTTGACCACCTTCAAAGCTTGGGCCCGGCGGTTGAAGCTGGATGTAGTGGCGCTCTGGATAGCCGCTCATGATAGACGGGTGCCGTGGTATGCGAAAGCAGTTGCGGGTGCAGTGGCCGCCTATGCGCTCAGTCCAATTGACCTGATACCCGACTTCATCCCTGTCATCGGCTACCTCGACGATTTGATTATTGTCCCGCTGGGAATCCTTCTCGCCATACGCCTTATTCCAGACGTCCTCATGAAGGAGTTCCGAGAGGAAGCGGTACGCAGGGAAGGCCGCCCAAAAAGCTACTGGGGGCTTGCTGCCATCGTAATCATCTGGATTGCAAGTGCTGCTTGGCTGATATGGATTTTCTGGCCAGCTTCGCTAAATTCAAACTGATACGGCCTCGGCAATCTGGAGAGCGCTTAATGATGAGATTTATTCTTTCCGGCACGTTCGCAACCCTAATCATCGGCTTAACCCCAGTTGTTCGGGCAAATGACGTGCCTTGCGAGGTCATGCTCAAAGCTCTGAAAGCCACTCTAACCGCTGTAAAACTCAGCGATGCCGATAGAGCCGAGATCAATGATCTTGAAGCTAAGGGTGTTGCACTTTGCAATGCCCACGACAACAAACTTGCCAATGTCTACCTCATTGATGCCATAAGAGTCATCGGCATGTCACAAAGCGTTATCAATCCTCCAACGTAAGGGCTGGCCTAATGTCTCTTAATCGCCCACACTACAAGCGGTCGCTCTCGGCCAATATTATGATTTACGCGGTGCTGAGTCTTTGGTCCCTAATGTGTTTGTTTCCTTTGTATTGGATAGTGGTTACCTCGCTGAAGGACGAGTCAGAGATAATGCACGGCCCCTATTATCTTCCGTTTGTCGACTTCACGCCGTCGCTGGATGCATGGGTATCCATTCTCGACTATGCCAATGATCATTTGCTATTGCGGTTTTATAACTCGGTCATCGTCGGCATCACGTCCACATTTCTAACCGTAGTGCTTGGCGGCATGGCTGTGTATGGGTTGACCCGCTTTCGCTATAGGGTTCCATTGATAGGCTTGAGCAATGAGGGCATCTTGTTTGCTATCCTTGCAACTCGCATTTTGCCACCTGTGGTTATTGCTATTTCACTCTACGTGATGGCCCAATACACCGGTACGCTGGATACGCATTTCGCTCTCATTTTCACTTATGCGGCTGTAAATCTTCCTGTAGCGGTTTGGTTATTGCTGCCTGTTTTCGGAAATATGGCAACGTCGCAAGAGGAAGCGGCTCAACTTGACGGCGCATCGCGCTTCGAGATTTTTTTCACCATCTTCCTTCCTATGGTGGCCGCTAGCACCGCCGCCGTAGGGCTGCTCATATTCATCCTTTGCTGGAATGAGTACCTCTTCGCATCCTTTCTCACTAGCGATAAAGTCTCGACACTACCGCCTTGGGTAGCGGGTCAAATGTCAATCAAGGAAGCGCAGACCGGTGGCGATGGTGACGAATGGTCTCAACTTTCGGCTGCCATAATTTTCATGATTGTGCCTTTACTTGCCTGTACAGGTCTTGCGCAGCGCTTCCTCAGCCGTGCGTTTTTACTGCGCTAGGCCCTTGAAAGCTCATACAGGGCAATTGAGGTCAACCCAACTCCCGTGATTTTGGATAGACGGCATCCTCGTCCGCTGAGGTTGGCAGAAAGAGGTGAACATCATTGGTGGCGCTAACAACAAGGCTAAACGCCCCTCCCTCGAGCTTTGTGCCAGCACGTTTGCTTGCTGAGGCGACCACGGAGATTTTCAGGGAGGAATGCTCCTACGATCCATTTATGCATTCTGATGCCACAGAAGCATGTGACGCCACGCTCTAAGCTTTTGCCGATAAAATCAACGGCGAGTTCACATTTGGGGCCTTCAGGAACACCTATTCGTTTGATCATGATCCTTGTCGAAACGCTTCCGAATCTCAGTAGGCTTCTACGCGAGAGACACATTGACACTTCAGCTAGGCAGAGCAATTGTGGCGTAGATAGCAGACATACTTCGACTGCCATGGATGCAACATCGCCCGGACCATTCCTAAATCTTCCTTGCTATCACGTCCGTGCCCCATCAATCGGAAAGAGCAACGTAAACTCTGAACCCGGCAATAGCCTGGTGAATTGCAATTTCGTGTTAAGCTGGCTGGCGAAGGCGTTGACAATGCGCATTCCGAGGCCGCGCGACTTTTTAGGATCAAACTCCGGGGGAAGGCCCTTACCTTCGTCGCGCACGGAAATTAAAACGTGTTTCTCGCCATTGCGCGCTATGCCAACTTGGATTTTCCCGCTTGTTCCGTTGGGGTAGCCATATTTGGCGCAGTTGGTAATCAACTCGACGACAATAAGTGCCACCGAGATAGCGTTATCCACTTTAACATCAATACCACGCTCTGCTGTCACCGTAATTGAGCAAGGAGCAATGGATGCTTCCATATCTTGGCAGACCTCTTCGACGTAGGTGCCAAGGTCCATACTTTCGATGTAGTTATTGCGGTACAGTCGTTCATGGGCGAGGGCAATTGCGGTGACCCTTCGGTACGCTTCCTCAAATTTCTGCTTGGTTTCCTCGTCATCCTCGTCGCGGGCCTGCATTTGCAGCATGCTCGCGACAATTGTCAGGCTGTTCTTCACCCGGTGGTTCATTTCCTTTACGAGGAACTGTTGGCGCTCTAGCGCCGCCTTGAGGTGGCGCTCATACCGTTCCCGTTCAATGGCCATGCCAAGGACGTTTGCAGCGCCTTGCAAGAAGGCCAGATCGTGTTCGACGAATTTATCTTCGGACTGGCTATCAACCTCGAGAACGCCAAATGGCTTCCCGTCACCTTGAAGGATGACATTCATGGCCCGCTTGATGCCATGTTGAGCCAACAACTCAGGGGTGCGGAAACGTTCCTCGTTCTCCAAATGATTAGAAATGACGGGCTTGCCAGTACGCAGGGCGAATCCCGCTGGCGAAGCCAAGTCAGCGCCAAGGCTTGCCACGCCTACAATGCCGGGATCCCAACCAACGCCGGCCTGCACCAGGAGACGGTTCTCCTCGGGAATGTAGCGCAGAACCTTGCAAAATTTAACCCTCAGTGCTTCTGCTGTAAGGCGTACAGTCTCGGCCAGGAGGGTGTCAAAAGCTGCTCCTTGCAACGCTATTACACCCAACTCCGACAAAATTTCCTGCTGGCGGATGCGCTGTTCAAGGGCGCGCAGCGTCAGATCGGGTTTTCCATCATCATCGGCTTTCGCTTCGACAACTGGCTGAGGGTCACCCCCGTCTACCATTTTTCTGTTCTTTCAAATTCCAGAATGATAGTCTGTAGCGGGGAAACGGATGGCTGTCATCCAGCTATCCGGCGTCCTTCTGGGACGCCGGAGCCAAATCAATACAACCCGTTAAGGGGCCTTTTCAGCCTCGATGGTTTTGCTCAATGGCAGACCGAATGGTAATCCTAGGCTTGAGAGCCTCGGGAATGACCTTCTGAAGTGAGATCTAAGCAGACCCTCAAGAGGACCCTGAGATGCGGCAGCCTGTCGCAGGCCGAAGTTTTATCTAATAGCCGTCTGCACTTTGCCGTTGGTAAATGAAGAAATACCTAAGAGACCAAAAAATGTAATCTTCACAAGGTTTTATGGGGAACTATCAATGCTAGCATTCGTTTACACGGTGGTCAGGGGTCGCGCCAATGAATCGAAATGCAATTCTTCGGAAAATTTATAGCATTAGGGTGCATTTAAAATTGAGTGTTGCCATATCTGTGGCTGCCGTCTTGTTAAGTTTTTTAGTCCGGTATTATTCGCCAATCACACTTTCGTACGTTTCCTTTTATCCTGCAATTTTACTGGCAACAGTCGTGGCCGGCCCTCTTATAGCGATGGCAGCCACAATTCTATCAGCGGCGTTGGTGGCGGCCTTTCTGAATCCGCTTGGCCCTTTCGCAATGACGGACGGCGACATCTGGAGCCTAGGAGCTTTTTTGACTGTCAATCTACTGATTATTGCCACAACCGATTTTCTTCTGAAAACTGTCATTCAATCCAATGATCGAGCCGACCGACTCATAGCGGCTGACCAGCACACACATGTATTGTTACGAGAATTATCGCACCGCATGAAAAACCAATATGCGGTGATTCTCGCAATGTCCCGCGCAACCGCCAAAACAGCGACATCCGTATCGGAATATCAGCACACTTTTACCCAAAGACTGCATGGCCTGTCTCGCACCCATGATATTCTCGTAGAGTCAGATTGGAAAAGCGTTCCCATCGAAGATTTGATTTCAATTGAAATGGAGGCAGTGTCCACAAAGGGTCCGCTATCCGTACTAGGCCCACCTCTGAACTTGACACCCACCGCGGCTGTAAACCTTGGGATGGCACTTCATGAACTCATAACCAACTCGGTCCAGCACGGGGCTTGGGCGACGAACTTGGGTGACGTCAAGATTTCGTGGAGATACGACAGCACCAATTTTTATCTCGACTGGCATGAAACAGGTGAACCCGCAGTAGAGGAGTTGGGACCCAAAGGATTTGGCCGTAATATTCTGGAGAGTGTTGTCCCTGTTGCCCTGGAAGGGTCAAGCCAACTTACGCTTCAAGAAGATGGCCTACACTGGCATCTTCGGGTACCGGCAAAAGTAATCATGGCTGAGGACTGAGTTCAAAGATTTCAATCAAACCCGCTGAAATCTGGAAGAATCCCCTTTCACTTTCAGTCGGCCCCTGGATTCAATTGATAACTGCATCCTCGTCATCACTCATCAGAAATTCTTGACGCGAAGCATGCATAGGAACTTTACGGGTGGCCCATGCAGGTGCAAATTCAATTGCAAAATTGGCGCCGCTCCGATGGATGATTTGCTCCATTATATCTTCCAACGCAACATTCTCGGCAGGATTTTCGAGCTGGATTGCCTCAGCGGTACGATAGATGTCCAATATCACGCCCCTCTTTCGCGCTTCCATCCAGGACAGCACGGCAGAAAGCGTCGCTGTTGGGAATGTCCATTAGTGCTCTAGTCCCGAATGGTCAGATGGCAACAATTTGCTTCGCAAATCACTCATTCGCTTCGCTCACTCGTGGGCTCTAATTTTATTCAACCTAATCCACATCTGAAACACGGGAATCAATGGGTTCTAAGGTCCAATTATTGCGGAAGCATCATGAGCTACACTTATGCCCTTTAAGGCGGTCAGGAGAGGCTTGAGTTGACCTAAGCGACGGAGCCCTTCCGTTTCTTACGCCAACCAGCCAACCCCATCGCTCCAAGGGCTGCTGCAAAGAGCGGGAGTGCGGCAGGGATTGGGACTTGAGGTGCAGTGACTGAGAAAGGCGAGACTTCAAGCCGCGCAAGACTGAAATCCACCCAAACAAGGGGTGTGAGACCATCCAGAGATGCAAAGCTCAGAGATCCGCCACCGCTAGAGAAGGACGTAAGAATGAAGGCTGTACTAAGATCGTGAGGAAGGCCAGTTACATCGGATCTTGCTACCAAAGAAAGCTCTCGATTGGCGTCAATGCCGCTAATGGTAAAACACAAGGGATGGCCGCAGTAATTTCCAAGGCTAACCCCAGCAATTAAGTAATCGTTGAAGGTTTCGGTGTGGCTGTTGATAGTCAGTTCTGAATTGATCCATGGATTTGCCCCCCATAACTGGTAAAATCATTGTAGACAGTGCCATTGTCGGACCTATCGCGCGAAGGGTCTGATTCTGGATCATAGGTAATCCTCAGTGAAAAGGACTTATCCAGAAGGACCGTCGCCCCCGCGCCCAACCCAAAGAATCCCTCCGCGTCCAGACCGTGGTTAACAATCGTTCCGGTGAAGGTCGCCTGCATTGTGACTGCGAGGGCCGGAGCTGCAAGGCATCCGAAGCTCAGTAGTCCAACGGCAACACCGCAGCTTAAAGCAAGTTTCTTCGTTCGTGATTTCGACATTATGTTGTCCCCCGTGAACTATTCCTAACTCATTGATTGCGTTTGTTGACTTTGGCATTTGCAGGTTTCGATTTTGCAGGAAAGCGCTGTGTTGAGGGCTGTTTCCTTGCAAAATGATTTTGCGATTCACGAAGGCTTTGAAGTGTGAT
>JANNUW010000360.1:0-14005 GCA_031414095.1 Hyphomicrobium sp.
GGTATCGAGATTTCCGGTCGGCTCGTCGGCCAGGATCAGTTTGGGCTGCGGCGACAGCGCGCGCGCAATGGCGACACGCTGCTGCTCGCCACCCGACAACTGCGATGGAAAATGCGTCGCTCTGTTCGCGAGACCGACTTCGGTCAGACGCTCGCGGGCGATGTCTGCAGCGTCAGCCCGCCCGGCAAATTCGAGCGGCAGGGCAACGTTTTCAATTGCTGTCATGGTTGGCACGAGATGGAATGATTGGAACACGATGCCGATATTGGCGCCGCGCATCAGAGCCAACGCGTCTTCGCTCAAGCCGTTCAACGAATGACCGGCGACATCGACCTGGCCGCTCGTCGCCGCTTCGAGTCCGGCGAGCACCATCAGCAGCGACGTCTTGCCCGAGCCCGAAGGTCCGACGACGGCCAGAGTTTCGCCACGTCCGACAGCCAGGCTGACGCCGCACAAAATGTTCACAGGCCCGGCCCGGCTCGGCAGCGTCAGATGAACGTCGCGAAGATTGATAATGGTGTTGTTCGACAAAGGCCGGAGGCTCCTATGGCAAGACGGCACGTGTAACTGGCGGCTAGGCTACATATATTCGGGGCTGAAATTAAGATTTCGAACGCCGTGAGGTACGAGAATGTATGCAGTGAAGCCGTGGCCGTGCACCGGCGTCTACATGGGCTTGGCGGTGATGGTATGCAACCTGCTGTCGATGACGGCGCAGGCGATCGGAGGCTCAGTGGCGGCACCTGCAACTCAATCCGCCCCAGCGGTAGCCGGAAGCGCAGCGGCTGCGAATGGGCCGGTCCGCGTTGTGGCTTTGGGCGACAGCTTGACTGCTGGATTTATGTTGCCGGCCGCAGATGCTTTCCCGGCCCAACTCGCGAGCGCACTCAAGTCGCGTGGCCACTCCGTTGAAATAATCAATGCGGGCGTTTCGGGCGATACGACGGCCAATGGCTTGGAGCGTTTCGATTGGTCCGTTCCCGAGGGCACCGAGGCGGTCATTCTGGAGTTGGGTGCCAACGATGCCTTGCGGGGAATCGAGCCGGCTACGGCGCGGCGGAACTTGGACGCTCTTCTTGCTAAGCTCAAGGCGCGCAACATCGACGTGCTGCTGGCCGGCATGAGGGCACCCGAAAACTGGGGCAGCGATTACGCCGACAGTTTCAACGCGATCTACACCGAGCTCAGTCAAGCCCATGGCGCGCTGCTTTATCCATTCTTTCTCGATGGCATTGCATTGAAGCCAGAATTGAATTTGAGCGACGGGCTGCATCCGACCGGCAAAGGTGTCGGCGTGATCGTCGAGCGCATCTTGCCGCAAGTGGAGGCCTTGCTCGCGCGCGTCAAGGCACGCCGTCCCGCAACCGCAAACAACTAGAGCGATCTGGCAATCATGTAAAGGTCCGCAGACACACCACAATGCCACGTTTGTTCACAGGACTGGAATTGCCCGATGCGCTACGCCAGCAGTTGGCACGGCTGGCGTTGCCGGTGCCCGGTGCGAAGTGGGTCGAGCCCGCAGACTTGCATATGACGTTGCGCTATGCAGGCGACATAGACAATCGCAAGGCGTCGGATTTTGCAGCCGAGCTGGCGCAAATCCGGGTGCCGGTGTTTAATTTAAAGCTGACAGCGCTCGGTGCATTCGGCGGCAACGACCCCCACACGATCTGGGCCGGCGTCGAAGCCGGACCCGAGCTCGATCGGCTTGCGCGCGCCCATGAACGCGCCGCACGCAGCGCCGGTTTAGCCCCCGAAACGCGCAAATTTAAAGCCCATGTGACGCTCGCAAGACTGAGAGGCGCGCGCCCCGATCACGTCGCGCGTGTGCTCGAACGGCATGCTGCCTATAGATCCAACGCGGTGACGATCGAGCAATTCGTGCTCTTCTCCGCGCGGCCCCTAATCGGCGGTGGCCCTTACGCCATTGAGGAAGTATTTCCCCTCGAAGGCAGCTTCGCCAATTTTGGCGGGATCTAGCGCCGGCGCCCTCGAGCGTCACCGGGCCACGAAAATTTGGCGCCTGAAAAAAACGACGCCACCGTTGACGGTTTTGCGCGGGCGAACGCGAGTTTAGCACCGCGCGCGTAGCCGGCCCTGCGCAATCGGGGAGAGGTTGAGCTCTCTTGCGTAAGAGCGCGTTGCGTCGAGACGGGAAGCAAGTGGCCCAGCATCGCATCATAGGGCGGCTCCATGGCATTGCCGGTATTGTCGGCCGGTTCGGAGAGCGCTGCGACGGTGAGTGGCGCGCTTGGTTCGGGGAAGTCGCTCGCGTTATCCTCGGACGCGCGCGTCATTTTCTCCGACGCGCGCGTCATTGCAATCAAGGTCTCGGCGTCGGCCTTTACAGCTGCTTCGGCGCGTGCAAGCTCGGCATTGCGCTCTTGCGATTTGATGAGGGTCTCGACCATTGCGTATTGGCTGTGGCGCGCCGTTTCAGCCATAGACCATGGCATCGGCTTGCATGAACAGCCATTGACCAGAGATCGCCGGTACGCAAACGCTTGCGGCAGAGCGCTATAGGTTCGGCCGTCAATATCGGTCATGTTCTGGGTGTCGTCGCTGTCCCTGGGCAAATGAAACAATTTTGCATCCTGTCCGCACATGGCCTGGCAACGGCGTGCATCGCGCGCGAACCGGCGGCTCGAAGCGCGCGGGCTGACTGGAAAATAATAGCCGTCGCATGTGCGTACACACATGGTTTTGTAGGTGCCGCCGGCATCTTCGCCGTCGTCACTCTCGTCATCGCCGGCTGAAGATGATTGATAACGGACACCTCCCGATCGCGAAAATGAGCCGAGCGAGGGGACGGGTCGGGATGGGCGCGCCTGAGAGGCGGGAGCGGCGGGCTTGCCCCACCCGAAAAGTTTTTGAAAAAACGATTCAGCCCGCGCGTTGCCAAGCGGCACGGCCGCCAGGAGTAGGCAGACGCAAGCCCTGAACGCACAAATCTTAGTCCGCATCAACATATTCGCACGCACACAAATCGCTCCGCCGCAGGTGCATGACCATGCGCACGCTATCGCAAATTTTTGCTGAACGGCTGACCCGTTAATCGTCCAATGGGCCTGCGAAAACTCGAAAAATATTTCGACGGTTCAAAACCTGACAGCCGTTCAACTTTCGCTAACGTCTGCCAGATGCGCAGATCGTGGAGACATGCTAGGGCTTTCCGGGCAAGCAGGTCGGGAGCAGCCGTCATGTATCGTGCGCTGAGTGCGGTCAGAGTCACGTCAACGATCGAAGAGCTCGAAGCCCGCATCGTAGCGCGCTTTCCGGGCTCGGGCCTGTCGCGCGTTTGCGGCGATCTAGCAGGGCTGGCGCGGCAGACCGCGGCGCGGATCGCGTCCGTTTCGCGGCCGCATTGGATACTGCGGGCGGCGCTTGCTGGCGTCGTGATCGGCGTCCTTGTCACTTTGGCGTTGCTCGTGATTGAAGCTCAGGCTCTTAAAGTGTCGGATCAACTGTCCGAGGTTATGCAAGGCCTCGATGCCGGCATGAACCTCGCCATCATTCTGGGCGGCGCGGCCTTCTTCATCACGACGCTCGAGACGCGCTGGAAACGCCGCCGCGCCCTGGAGGCCCTGCACGAATTGCGGTCGATCATTCACGTCATCGATATGCACCAGTTGACCAAAGACCCGAGCATGTTGGGTGCTGCCCGCACGTCGACGTCGCCCGACCATGATCTGACACCGTTCGAGCTGATGCGCTATCTCGACTACTGCTCGGAAATGCTGTCGCTAGCGGCCAAGCTCGCGGCGCTTTACGCCGAGAAACTGAGCGATCCGATTGTTGTTGATACCGTTGGCGATATCGAGCGGTTGACCTCAAGCTTGTCGTCGAAAATCTGGCAGAAGATCAGCATGGTGCAAACCCTCGGCGGCCGCGACATGCCGCTCCCGCTTTCGTCGGCGACTAGTCCATCCGCTTCGTGAACTTTGGCGCGATCAGGCACTGCGGTAGACACTTTAGAAACCACAATTCAACGCAATTTGCTGCGTTTGCCAGTCTTTATCCTTTCCGGGCGTTAGTGTTGGTTCGAGGTCCGTGTGGGGTGGAACAGTGCAAGCATTTTCAAGAATCTTAAAACGGTTTGGCCATAACGACCGCGGCTCAATCGCCATCATTTTTGGCGTCAGCTTGCTGGTTTTGAGCTTTGCCGTCGCGATGGCGTACGACAGCTCTCGGCTGTCAAACGTTACAACGCGTGTTCAATCTTCTCTCGATGCGGCAGCGCTCGCCGCCGCCAAATTGCTCGACCAGGAAGGGTCGACCGACGGGGAAGTTGTGGCCATGGCGCGCGGATTTTTTAACGTGCACCGTCCGCAAATTGTAATGAACGGTCTTTCTCTGGGCGATGCGGCAGCAACGATCAACCGCTCGGACGCGACCGTCAGGGTCAGCGTCGCAGGCACGCTCACTTCGCTATTCGGACGGCTATCGGGTCAGTCGCCGACGCTCAACTTTACGCGCGTCAGCCAGACGACCTACAAGACAAAAAAAATCGAGTTATCGCTCGTTTTAGACGTAACGGGCTCGATGTCCTCGGGCGGAAAAATTAACAGCTTGAAGACCGCGGCCAAGGATCTCGTCGATACGTTGTTTGCGTCAAATCCCAATAAAGGTGCCATTCGCTTATCGCTGGTGCCCTATTCGGCCTCGGTCAACGTCGGAGGTTACAAAACCGCTGTGTCCGGCACGGCCGGCGATGATTGCGTTGTAGAGCGTGATGGGGCGTATACGATAACGGACGACGCGACGTCCTCGGGCGGTTACTTGGGTACAAGCGACACAACGCTGAATTCAAGATACACTTGCCCCACTGCTGCCGTCGAACCGCTTACCGATTTATGGGATTCCACACTACGCGCGGCATTCAAAACCCGGATTGATGCCTTGTCTCCTGCTGGAGCGACGGCTGGGCATATCGGTCTGGCATGGGGTTGGTATTTCCTGTCACCGAAATGGGCTTCGCTGTGGCCTTCCGCCCAACGTCCCAAGCCGCCTTCCCCCGATGTGGTGAAAGCCATCATTTTCATGACCGATGGCGAATTCAACACCAGTTATTTGCCGTCAGGCACCAATTCGCTGGATGTCGCAACACCTGGCAGCTCGGGCGATCAGACGTTGGCTATGTGTGCAGAGATGAAGAAGCCAGGCTCCGATATCGCCGTCTACACGATCGGGTTTCAAGCACCTATCGCCGCTGAAACGATGCTGCGCTCTTGCAGTGGAGATGCGAATTTTTTTGATGCCGCAAGTGCGGGCGATCTCATCGCAGCTTTCCGCGAAATCGTAACGCGGCTGAACAACCTGCGCATTTCAAGCTGATCCCGGTGTTGCCGTGGAGGAACGGCCGCTAAGCCGCCTTCGCCATGGCTGCGAGGTAATTCACATCGGTATCGTCGGAGAGCGACCACGTATCGCGCAACGGATTGAACGTAATGCCAGAAAATCGCGGCGGGCCGAGACCTGCGGTCGCGGCCGAGCGCGCGAGTTCATCGGGCGTGACAAAGCGTTCCCACTGATGGGTGCCGCGCGGCAGCCAGCCGAGCACATATTCGGCGGCGACGATTGCGAGCGCGTAGGATTTGAGATTGCGGTTGATCGTCGACACGATCATGAGCCCGCCCGGGCGCACGGTGCCCGCGCATATCTTCACGAACGCTTCCACGTCGGGCACATGCTCGACCACTTCGAGGCACAAAACGGCATCGAAGGTTTCGCCTGCCGCGGCCAGATCTTCGATAAGTCCGGTGCGATAATTGATCGCTAGATTTTGCGGCTCGGCGTGCGCGCGTGCGGCGCGAATGTTGTCGTCTGCCGGATCGAGACCCGTCACCTGCGCGCCCATGCGGGCTAAGGGCTCGCACACCAGTCCACCTCCGCAGCCGATGTCGAGCACGCGCAATCCCGCCAGCGGCTTCAGTCCGCCGGCTGGCAGGGCAAAGTGGCGCACGATTTCGTCGCGGATGAAGGTGAGCCGCGCCGGGCCGATTTTATGGAGCGGACGAAATTTCCCGGCCGTGTCCCACCATTCATCGGCCATGCGCCGGAAGCGCTCGACCTCGGCTGGATCGAGCGTGCTGGAGGCAGTATTTGTCGGCGCCTGCGGTGGAATTTGGCCGGTGACCATTAGTATCGAGTGACCTTTGCAACTAAGCGCGGAGAGCCGCCAAGGTAGCGAGGCTCAGGGACAATTTCACCTCCAAAGTAACAGATTGCGGTCACCCGTTGTTCTGGTTATGTGAAGCCGCTGCAAGCCGATTTATATGCGATCGCGCAGCTTTTTGAGGAGCCGGAATGGCGACGGTTGTGATGAAATTTGGCGGCACTTCGGTCGCCAACATCGAGCGCATTCGCAACGTGGCGCTGCACGTCAAGCGCGAAGTCGACGCCGGCAACAAGGTCGCTGTCGTGGTGTCGGCTATGTCGGGGGCTACCAATCAGCTGGTTTCCTGGGTCAACGAGGCGTCGAACCTTGCCGATAAGCGCGAATACGATGCGGTTGTCGCCAGCGGTGAACAGGTGACGGCGGGCCTCACCGCGATCGTCCTGCAGTCGATGAATATCAAGGCGCGTTCCTGGCAGGGCTGGCAGGTGCCCATTTATACGGATGCGGCCCACGGCGCCGCGCGCATGATAGACGTGCCAGCCACCAATTTACGCGCCAGCCTCGATGCTGGCGAAGTGGCGGTCATCACTGGCTTTCAAGGCATAGATCCCAAGACCGGCCGCATCGCGACGCTGGGCCGTGGCGGCTCCGATACCAGTGCGGTGGCCGTTGCGGTCGCGGTCGCGGCTGATGTCTGCGATATCTACACGGACGTGGACGGGGTCTACACCACCGACCCGCGGATCGTCGCCAAAGCCCGCCGTCTTGCCAAAGTCTCGTACGAAGAAATGCTCGAGATGGCGTCGTCGGGCTCCAAGGTCCTGCAAACGCGCTCGGTGGAGCTGGCCATGGTGCACCGCGTGCGCACGCGCGTGCTGTCAAGCTTCGTGGCACCCTCCGATATGCAGCCGGTGCACATAGATAACCTGCAAAACATTGGCACCATCGTGTGCGACGAGGATGAAATCGTGGAACAGCAGATCGTCAGCGGAATTGCCTACGCCAAGGATGAGGCCAAGATCACGATCCTGAAAGTCGAAGATAAGCCCGGCATTGCGGCGCGGATTTTCGTGCCTCTGGCCGAAGCATCAATCAATGTCGATATGATCGTGCAAAACGTATCCAATGACGGCCGTTACGCCAACATGACGTTTACGGTGCCCGCGTCCGAGCTGCCACGCGCGCTCGATGTCCTGAAGTCGGCAAAAGACGACATAGGATATTTCGATATGTCGAGTTCGGCCGATGTCGCCAAAATTTCGGTGATCGGTATCGGCATGCGCAGTCATGCCGGGGTCGCAGCGCAGATGTTCAAAGCGCTGTCGGAAAAAGGCATCAACATTCTTGCCATCACAACGTCAGAAATTAAAATTAGCGTACTGATCAATGCGGCCTATGCCGAGCTTGCCGTGCGCACGTTGCATACGCTTTATGGGCTCGACGCTGCATAGTTTTAATGCAACCCGCCGTCTTTCATCGCGCTGCAACATGGGCCAGATCATAATTCCTTGGAGTTGCCAACAATCCGGTTTACCCCGGTCGGCAGTCTCGCTTTACTGACGCACAGCCTGATTTCGCTCTGGACTCCTCTAGAGCGCCAGCGGTTTGCCTGAATTGGCTAAGGAATATGTCGACCAGACGCGGCGATGAGCCCCGGATAGTGGCGTCCGAGCCTGCGATGCGCATCATCATGCGGCGTCTGCGCGATATCATGTCCGAAGCTGGCGACGGTCAAGCGCGCCTCGATAAAATTGTCCGGCAGATCTCGGGCGTAATGGTCACCGACGTGTGCTCGGTCTATCTGAAACGCCAGGACGGCACGCTCGAACTTTTTGCGACCGAGGGCCTCAACGCCAACGCGGTGCACAACACGCGCCTCAATCGCGGCGAAGGGCTGGTCGGCCGCTGCGCCGAACTCAACATAACCATCAACGAACCGGATGCGCCCACGCACCCGTCGTTCTCCTACCGGCCGGAAACGGGCGAGGACATCTATCACTCGTTGCTCGCCGTTCCCATTCAGCGCAGCGGTCAGGTGCTTGGCGTTCTCGTCGTGCAGAACCGCACGATGAAAGAATATTCCGAGGAAGACGTTGAAGTTCTGCAGGCGACCGCCATGGTTATGGCGGAGCAGTTGGTTTCAGGCGCCGTGGCCGGCACGGGCGCCGCGCTCGAGCTCACTCAGAATCTAACGACCATTATCTCGGGCGAAGCGATTTCGGAGGGATTGGCGCTGGGCCATGTGGTCCTGCACGAGCCGCGCATTGTGGTGACACGGCTGATGTCGGACGACGCGGCCGAGGAAGTTCTGCGTCTCGACGCGGCTTTGACCGAGCTGCGCTCGTCACTCGACGAAATGATAGATCACGAGCACCTATCGAAAGCCGGTGAACATCGCGACGTGCTCGAAGCCTATCGCATGTTCGCTAACGATCGCGGCTGGGAACGCCGGCTACGCGAAGCGTTGCAAGGCGGGCTGACGGCTGACGCTGCGGTCGAGCGCGTTCAGAACGGAACGCGGGCGCGCATGCTGCGCCAGCCTGATCCCTTCTGGCGCGAACGCCAGCGCGATCTAGACGATCTGTCGGACCGCCTGCTGCGCATTCTCGCCGGACGAAGCGGCGGACCGATGCGCTCCGACGATATGCCGCCCGATGCTATTCTCGTGTCGCGCACCATGGGTCCGGCCGAACTTCTCGACTACGACCGCACCAAATTGCGCGGCCTTGTCATCGAAGACGGCAGCGGTCAAAGCCACGTCGCCATTGTCGCCAAGGCGCTTGGCATCGCTGCCGTCGGTCAGGCCATCGGCATCGTCGAGCGCGTGCGCGCGGGCGATGCGATCGTCGTCGATGCCGTCAACGGCGAAATCCACGTGCGGCCGTCTCAGGAAGTCATTGCGGCTTACACAGACAAGGTGCGCTTCCGCGCCCGCCGCCAGAAGCGCTATGCGGCCCTGCGCGATGTGCCCGCCATGACCAAGGACGGTGTGCGGCTGTCGCTCAATATCAACGCCGGTCTGTTGGTCGACATGCCGCATCTGGCGGAATCAGGGGCCGACGGCGTTGGGCTATTCCGCACCGAACTGCAATTCATGCTTTCGAACACGTTGCCGCGTCTTGAAAAGCAAATGCAGACCTACAGTGCGGTCATGGACGAAGCCAAGGGCCGCACCGTTATCTTCCGCACCCTCGACGTTGGCGGCGACAAAGCTCTGCCGTATCTGCGGCACACGAAGGAAGAGAACCCGGCCATCGGCTGGCGCGCCATCCGTATGTCGCTCGACCGGCCCGCGCTGTTTCGAATTCAATTTCGCGCCCTGCTGCGGGCCGCCAATGGCCGCGATTTGTCGGTGATGATTCCAATGGTGGCAACGGCCGCCGAGATGGATGCCATTCGCTCTTTGATCGACCGCGAAGTCGAGTTGTTGAAGCGCGGCCGCTATCCCGCGCCCAAAACGCTGCGGATCGGCGCCATGATCGAAGTTCCGAGCCTGCTCTTTGAACTCGACGCGTTGCTCCCCAAGGTCGATTTCGTGTCGGTCGGCAGTAACGACCTCATGCAATTTCTATTCGCCGCCGACCGCACCAATGCACTTGTGGGCAGCCGGTACGATGCGCTTTCGGTGTCGCCCATGCGCGCCTTGCAGAGCCTGTTCAAGGCGGGCAAAAAGCACAAGGTGCCGGTGACCGTGTGCGGTGAAATGGCTGGGCGCCCGCTCGAGGCTATGACGCTGATCGGCTTGGGATGTCGCTCGATTTCCATGTCTCCGGCCTCCATCGGCCCAGTCAAAGCCATGGTGCTGGCCCTCAATGCCCGGGGTATAACGGCACTCATCGACGATCTCTTGAAAACGGGTTCTGGAAACCTGCGCTCCAGCATCGAGAGCTATGCCAAGCACGAGAAAATTCCGGTCTCTTAGAGCCGTGGTGTCCGCAAAACGCGTTGGTTTTCCCCTGCAAAATTTCCCAATCAAGGCCGCTCGGCGACTGCCGGTGTTAGCGTCGGGCAACTGATTCGCTAATGCAGCGCGGTTGCTCGCGCGCTGTTTGCAAGGAGATGAACCCATGGCTCAGGCGCTAAAAGTCGTCGATAGCTCCGCTGAAGCTGCCGCTAACGAGGCCGCACGCGAGGCCCGCGCCGAGGCTTTGCAAGAGGCAGGCAAAGCCCCGAAGGCTGCGGCGACGAAAAAGCCATCCGCCGCGCCCGCTGACGGCTTTCACCGGTTTGTCGTCGACGTTTGGATCACCAATCTCAACTTCACCGAGTTCGGCGTGTACAAGCGCTCGCGCAACAAGGCGAAGTCGCGCCAGTTCACGACCGACATGGATATCTTCGCCGAGATCATCGAAGACGGCGAGCGCACCGGCCTGCTCGGCTACCGAGAGGATTTGTGGAAGAAGTCCGAGGGCATGGACAAGCGCCTGGTGTTCAAGCTGTTCACGGAAAATCTCGGCTGGAAAGCGACCGCCGATCTGATGCTCGGCCGCTCGATCCAGCAGACGATCGGCGCGCGCGGCCTGCCCGTGATGACCTATTCGATCAACACCGATGACGATAGCTACATGATTTACATCGAGCGTTCGGCCAACAAGTGGCCGCTGCTGCCCGAATACTTCTCGTTCTTCCTGATGGATGAAAAGGGCAAGCCCGAGTTTTACACGCTGCGCCGCGACGTCATTAATCTGGGCGGCGACTACACGCTCTATAATCAGCGCGGCGATAACGTCGGCCATCTCGACGGCAAGGTGTTCTCTATCGGGGGCAAGTGGAAGGGCAAGGTCAAGGCTGGTGTCGATGGCAAGCGGCTGATGACGGTGATGAAGATGTTTGCCGGCATGATCGTGTTTAACGGCGACTGCCGCCGCCACATGAAGCGGCTTTACAAGGATGTGCGCGCCGGCCGTCTCGATCCCAAGCTCGAACGCCAGGAAGCCGACCTCTACATGAACCCGCGCCGCGTACGGTAGACGGCCGCGCAAACTCTATACGCCGAACGGTTGTTCTTACTTCCAATCGCCCAGCACGGCGTTGACGAGAGCAAGGGCCGCGACGGCCGCCGTGTCAGCCCGCATGATGCGGGGCCCGAGCGACACCGGCACTGTGAACGGCTTTGCCATAAGAATGGCCCGCTCCTCTGCCGCAAATCCACCCTCGGGGCCGATGAGGACGGCGAGTGGGCCGGGCGCAACGTTGTGCAAAGCGGCGAGCGGGCTGGCAACGGGCGCGTGCTCATCGCAAAAGATCAGTCGCCGGCTCACGTCCCAGGCTTCTAGGGCGTGCTCTAAGCGTTTGGGCTCTGCGACGGCGGGAACTTGAAGGATGCCGCACTGTTCGGCCGCTTCAATCGCGTTGGCCCGCATGCGCTCGATGTTGACACGCTCGGCAATAGTTCGGCGCGTGATGACCGGTCGCAAAACCGACACGCCCAATTCGGCGGCCTTCTGCACCATGTAGTCGAGGCGGGTGCGTTTGAGCGGTGCAAACAGGTAGTGAAGATCCTGCCCAATGGCTTGCGTACGCGTTTGTGCGTCGACCGTCAAAACGCAACTTCGCTTGCCGGAGCTGGTGAGCGTGGCGGTCCATTCGCCGTCCGTGCCATTGAACAACAGAACCTGGGTGCCAGTCTCGAGGCGCAGAACATTCGCAAGGTAGTTGCTTTGCTCTTTGTCGCAGGCAATCACCGTGCCGGCCGCCAAGCTTGCGGTTACGTAAAGCCGCTGGGAATTGGGATCGTGTATTGCCATGGCACCGACATAGCCCACTGCCGTGTCGTTGGAAACCGGCGGCGCGGTCACCCGTATAGTCTTCATGACGGCGCGTTAAGTTGCTTTGACCCCCGGCATTGGCTACGCCGAGGTTCAGCCATGGGCACGAAACGAGACCATTTATGTTTGCTGAAGCACATCTCTACCCGGGCGTTCTCTTGGCGGGCCTCGTCAGCTTCCTCAGTCCCTGCGTTTTACCGCTGGTGCCGCCGTACCTGGGCTATCTCGGCGGCACGACCATTGACCAGATAACGGCGCATAAGGGCCTTGATCATCACATCTGGCGGCGAGTCGTGCTGGCCTCGATGCTTTTCGTGCTCGGATTTTCAACCGTTTTTGTCACGCTGGGCGCCAGCGCGTCGATCCTGGGTCAAATCATCCAAACCTATCGCAACGAACTGGGCATGGTCGCCGGCGTCATTATCATCCTTTTCGGACTGCACTTCTTGGGACTGCTGCGCATTCCGCTGCTGTATTCAGAAGCCCGCTATCAGTCGAATGTCGATGGCGCCAGTTTGCTCGGCGCATACGTCATGGGGCTCGCGTTCGCGTTTGGCTGGACGCCGTGCATCGGGCCCATCCTATCGACTGTTCTGGCCGTCGCCGCCAACGAGGCGAGCCTCGGCGCGGGCGTCCGGCTGCTGGCGGTTTATTCGCTGGGACTTGGCGTGCCGTTCATCTTGGCGGCCGTTGCCATCGGACCCTTCATGGGGTTCATGCAGAAGTTCCGCCGCCACTTAGGCCTCATGGAAAAGATCATGGGTGCACTGCTCGTCGTGACCGGCATCATGTTCTTGAACATCATTGATGGCTTTAGCATCGGCGCGGTCGGGCAATGGATAATCGAGAATTTCCCCGGGCTTGGCCGCATCGAAGAATGGGTGACGCCCAAAGACCTGCAGGGCGATATTCTCAAACAGCAACAGGGACGATGAGCCGGCGTGTCCACTGAGCGCATCACAGTCACTTTAACCATTGCCGGCTCCGACCCATCGGGCGGGGCCGGCATTCAAGCCGATCTGAAGACCTTCACGGCATTGGGCGTCTATGGCGCGAGCGTGATTACGGCGCTAACCGCCCAGAACACCTGTGGCGTAAACGGCGTGCTCGCCATTGAGGCTGAATTCATTGGCCAACAGTTGGATGCTGTCGCATCCGATATGGATATCCGCGCGGTCAAGACGGGTATGCTGGGTGACGCGGCGACTGTCGCCGCAGTGGTTGCCGGCATTGTGCGTCATCGGTTAAAGGCCGTCGTCGTCGATCCCGTCATGGTGGCAACCAGCGGCGATCTACTGCTGGCGCCCGATGCGGTCGGCGCAGTGCGCCAGACGCTGATCCCTCTCGCGTCATTGATCACCCCCAATCTGCACGAGGCGGCAGAGCTGCTCGGCATGCAGCCCGCTCAAAGTCTCGATGACATGGAGCACCAGGGACGCCGTCTTCTCGAACTCGGCCCCGGCGCGGTGCTGATCAAAGGCGGTCATGCCAAGGGCGACGCGACCGACGTATTGGTGACCCGCGCGGGCATCACACATTTTACAGCGCCGCGTATCGACACCCGCAATACCCACGGCACTGGCTGCACGCTGTCGGCCGCGATTGCGGCCCACATGGCGCTTGGCTACGGCCTTCACGAAGCGGTTGATCGCGCCAAAGCGTTCTTAACCAAAGCCCTTGCCGCGGGGGCGCAACTGCACCTTGGCCGCGGCGCGGGTCCCGTCGATCATCTCTTTGCAATCAAACAAAACCGCGGCTCGTAGAGCGACTGAAGGCGCGCAAATTTACATCGATCTGAGCAATTGTGTCCCGAACGCATCGGTGCGGCTGTAAACGGCCCTCATGCGCTTGCAGGCGGCTCTGGCATTTGCAACAAACGCTTCAGCTAAAGTGCCGGGGGGTGCTTAAGCAGACTTGTTATCCAGGGGGGATGCCTGGGGGAGGGCCGCTCGCGCTAAGGTGCTGAGTGGCTCATTTAGAAAAGCCGGTCCGGTCGCTCCGGGCCGGTTTTTCTTTGTTCAGTTGCCCGTCAAGCAACGCCCCCTCGAAAATTGGGAAATCGCGCGCGCGACACCGCAATGCCCCTGCAAATCCGTGACATCAAATCATCGGCGGCTCG
>JANNUW010000361.1:0-6710 GCA_031414095.1 Hyphomicrobium sp.
GACCGCCGATCAGTCGGTGGAATTTGGCTTGATTGACAAGGTCTTGTCTTCTCGCGACGAGATGGACATCAAGGCGCTCGAGGTCAAGGGTAGCTAAAGTCGCTCGCTCAGGGGGGTGATTTTCACCCCGTAGCGCGGGCACCAATTAAGGCAGGCGCGCGCGCTATGGCTGCGCAGGCAAGGTAAACGGGTCAACAAGGCACGGCTGTGCATTGCAGCAAATTGCTCGATGCGCTTGTAAGTCAACAAAAATTCGCATCGGACGCGGCACCTTGGTGTTGTCTTTAATGCAATCTTGATTTGGGCAGCTATAGCGTGCTCTGATCGGGCAAATGTAAAAGTGCTTCGCGCCGGACTTTTGATCGACTTTGCCCGGAGAGGTTCCGGGACGGGCCCTGGCTCTGGCGGCCAGATCACCCTCACGTGTGAGAAAACGTAATGGCTCAGGAAAAGAATACTCTTTACTGCTCGTTTTGCGGCAAGAGCCAACATGAGGTGAGGAAACTCATCGCTGGCCCGACAGTGTTCATCTGCGATGAATGCGTCGAGCTGTGCATGGATATCATTCGCGAAGAGAACAAAAACACCCTCGTCAAATCACGCGATGGTGTCCCTACGCCGCAGGAAATTTGCGCCGTCCTCGACGGCTACGTCATCGGTCAGTTCCACGCCAAGCGGGTGCTGTCGGTGGCTGTCCATAATCACTACAAGCGGCTCAATCACGCCGCAAAGAACAACGACGTCGAACTCGCCAAGTCCAACATTCTCCTGGTCGGGCCCACGGGTTGCGGCAAGACTCTGCTCGCCCAGACCTTGGCCCGCATTCTCGATGTGCCGTTCACGATGGCCGATGCCACGACGCTGACTGAAGCCGGCTACGTCGGCGAAGACGTCGAGAACATCATTCTAAAGCTGCTGCAGAACGCCGACTACAACGTCGAGCGCGCACAGCGCGGTATCGTCTACATCGACGAAATCGACAAGATCAGCCGCAAGTCGGACAATCCTTCGATCACCCGCGACGTGTCGGGCGAAGGCGTTCAGCAGGCGTTGCTGAAGATCATGGAAGGCACTGTCGCGTCGGTGCCCCCGCAGGGCGGCCGCAAGCATCCCCAGCAGGAATTCCTGCAGGTCGACACTTCTAACATCCTGTTCATTTGCGGCGGTGCTTTCGCCGGGCTTGAAAAGATCATTGCCCGCCGCGGCAAAGGCACGTCGATCGGCTTTGGCGCGCGCGTCATGGGCCCCGACGAACGTCGTACGGGTGAAATCCTGCGCGAGGTCGAGCCCGAGGATCTGCTAAAGTTCGGTCTGATCCCAGAGTTCATCGGACGCCTGCCTGTTATTGCCACGCTCGAAGACCTCGACGAGCCGGCGCTCGTGCAAATTCTGACCGAGCCCAAAAACGCTCTCGTCAAGCAGTACCAGCGCCTGTTTGAAATGGAAGACGTCAAGCTGACGATCACGGCTGACGCGCTCAAGTCGATTTCGCGCAAGGCCATTGAACGCCGCACGGGCGCCCGCGGTCTGCGGTCGATCATGGAAGGCATTCTGCTGGATTCGATGTACGACCTTCCAGCCCTCAAGGGCGTCGAAGAAGTCGTCGTCGGCCCGGAAGTCGTCGACGGTGGTGCCAAGCCGTTGCGGATCTATACCGAGCGCGCCGAAGAAAAGGGTTCGACAGCGTAGTGATTGCCGTCGAGGGCTAGGGCTGGCGTCCAAGGACGCCAAGTCTCGACGCCCATGCGATCGGCGCGCGGCGAGTTTCCCGCGCGCGCTCTTGGCCGAAAAGCGCGCACTTGGTGACCAAATATTAAGCCAGCGGCTTAACTGTGTCGTTCTGCACAGCCTTGAAAGGCACATTTCAGCAACCCACATCAGAAGGCTGGTCAAAGGCCGTCAATCGCGCGAAAGTGGGTTGGAAATTGGTTTAAGGTGCGCTCCCCGCGGGAGGCACCGTGACCGGTAATTAAATTAGAAGACCACGTCATAATCCGACCTGGGCTTCATCTTATATCTCAAGACTGTTCATGCGGTCTGCCGGGCCAAGTGGCCGGCTGCTGCTGAGGGAAGGACTAGGTCTTAAATGAGTGAAGACAAGCAGACACGGGATAAGACTGCCGGCAAAGAATTGTTCCCAGTTTTGCCGCTGCGCGACATCGTCGTGTTTCCTTACATGATCGTGCCTCTGTTCGTTGGCCGCGAGAAATCGATTGCTGCCCTCGAAGAGGTCATGCGCGCTGACAAGCACATCCTCCTTGCCGCACAGAAAAACGCTGGCGACGACGATCCAGCCACTGATGCAATCTACCGCGTCGGAACGCTTGCGTCTGTGCTTCAGCTTTTGAAATTGCCCGACGGCACCGTGAAGGTTCTGGTCGAAGGCACCGCGCGCGCCAAGATCGTGCGTTACACCGACAACCCTGATTATTTCGAAGCCGAGGTCGAGCGCATTGCCGAACAGACCGGCGCCAAGGACGAAATCGAAGCGATGTCGCGTTCGGCGATCACGCAATTCGAAAGCTACGTCAAGCTCAACAAAAAGATCTCGCCCGAGGTGCTCGGCACCATCTCGCAGATCGAGGACTATTCCAAACTCGCCGATACCATTGCCAGCCATCTGGCGGTGAAGATTTCGGACAAGCAGGACGTGCTCGAGACGACCGCCATCTCCAATCGCTTGGAGAAGGTGTTTACGCTGATGGAGAGCGAAATTTCCGTGCTCCAGGTCGAGCGCAAGATCCGTTCACGCGTCAAGCGCCAGATGGAGAAGACGCAGCGCGAGTACTACCTCAACGAACAGATGAAGGCGATTCAGAAGGAGCTCGGCGACAACGACGAGCGCGATGACATCGCCGAGTTCGAAGACAAGATCGAGAACACGAAACTGTCTAAGGAAGCCAAGGACAAGGCGCTCGCTGAGTTGAAGAAGCTCAAGCAGATGAGCCCAATGTCGGCTGAAGCGACGGTCGTGCGCAATTATCTCGATTGGCTGCTGTCTATACCGTGGGGCATCAAGGGCAAAGTCAAGAAGGACCTCGATGAAGCCCAGCTGGTGCTCGACGCTGAGCACTATGGCCTGGAGAAAGTCAAAGAACGCATCGTCGAGTATTTGGCCGTGCAAGCACGCACGAACAAACTTAAGGGCCCGATCCTGTGCCTCGTCGGGCCTCCCGGCGTCGGCAAGACGTCGCTTGGCAAGTCGATCGCGAACGCGACCGGCCGCGAGTTCGTGCGCATGTCGCTGGGCGGCGTGCGTGACGAAGCCGAAATTCGCGGCCACCGGCGCACCTACATCGGATCGATGCCTGGCAAGGTCATCCAGTCGATGAAGAAGGCGAAGCGTTCGAACCCGCTTTTCCTGCTCGATGAAATCGACAAGATGGGCCAGGATTTCCGCGGCGATCCGGCGGCGGCGTTGCTCGAGGTGCTCGATCCCGAGCAGAACTCGACGTTCAACGATCACTATCTTGAGGTCGACTACGATCTCTCGAACGTGATGTTCGTGACGACGGCGAATACGCTGAACATTCCCCCGGCCCTTATGGACCGCATGGAAATCATTCGTCTCGCCGGTTACACGGAAGACGAGAAGGTCGAGATCGCCAAGCGCCACCTTCTGGCCGAGGTTGCGAGCAATCACGGCCTCGAAGCTGGCGAGTGGTCGGTCGATGACGGGGCGATCCTCGAAATCATCCGCCGGTACACGCGCGAAGCGGGTGTGCGCTCGCTCGAACGCGAGATTTCCAAGCTCGCCCGCAAGGCGGTCAAGGAGATCTTGACGTCGACCAAGAAGTCGGTGCGCGTCACAGCCGACAACATCAAAGACTATCTCGGCGTGCCCAAGCATCGTTATGGCGAGGCCGAACTGGAAGACCAGGTCGGCATCGTCACCGGCTTGGCGTGGACGGAAGTGGGCGGCGAGTTGCTGACCATCGAAGGCGTTCTTATGCCCGGAAAGGGCAAGATGACGGTGACCGGAAATCTGCGCGATGTCATGAAGGAGAGCATTCAAGCGGCTAACGCCTACGTGCGCTCGCGTTCGATCGATTTCGGCATTCAGCCGTCGATCTTCGAAACGAAGGACATCCACGTGCACGTGCCGGAAGGTGCGACGCCCAAGGATGGACCGTCGGCCGGCGTCGCCATGGCGACAGCCATCATCTCCATCATCACTGGCATTCCGGTGCGCAAGGATGTGGCGATGACCGGCGAGATAACCTTGCGCGGACGCGTGCTGCCGATCGGCGGTTTGAAAGAGAAACTTCTCGCAGCTCTGCGCGGCGGCATCAAAACGGTGCTGATCCCGGAAGAGAATGTGAAGGATCTTGCCGACATCCCCGAGGAAGTGAAAAAGAAACTGGAACTCGTTCCTGTGGCCCGCATGGAGGATGTCGTTAAAGTTGCGCTTGTCCGCCAGCCTCAGGCGACAGTGCTTGAACAGCCGCCTGTCGAAGCTGTTGCTGCCGATGGATCGAAAGGCGGCTCACGGGTGGTTGCACACTAGGTGATCGCCTCGTATTCGATGGTTTTGCCCCGCGCTGAGAAATCGGCGCGGGGTTTTTCGTATGAACGCGCATGAACGTGCGCGGTTTTACCCGTATTTCGGGCCTATTTTGGGCGTTTTGCCACTTGACGAGCCCCAAAATTCAGCGCTCTTTGCGCCAATCAATACAGCTGACAGACAGCGTCCGCATACTTTCTTCGGCGTTGCTGTACCGGCACCAGAAAAATTTAAAATTACACGGCCAGCGCTGTCCCTGAGCTTTTCGGGACGGCCTCCATCACGAAAGGAACGACATTATGAGCAAGAAAGAATTGATCGACGCAGTTGCCAAAGAGTGTGAGCTGACCAAAGAAAAAGCCGGCGTCGCTGTCGATGCGATGCTCGAGCATATCAAGAGCACCATGAAGAACGGCGACGAAGTGCGCCTGCCCGATTTCGGCACGTTCAAAGTCGCCAAGCGCAAGGCACGCGATGGCCGCAATCCGGCAACCGGCGCCACAATCAAGATCGCGGCATCGAACGTCGCCAAGTTCACGCCTTCGAAGGGCTTGAAGGATGCGTTGAACGGCTAATGAGTCAAGGGGTCAGTATTGAGTGGTCAGTAGTCAGTTGTTGTTCGCGGCGTGGCGAGCGCAATTTTTCACCACTTCCTATTGACTATTGACTATCTCACTACTCACCCCTTCCGGGAGGTTAGCTCAGCGGTAGAGCGCTTCGTTTACACCGAAGATGTCGGGGGTTCGATCCCCTCACCTCCCACCATTCTTGCTTGTTGCTTCCGACACGCGTTCCGCGCGCCGGCCGGAAGCGACGGACATTCTTTCTTGGGCTCTGGCGTCTCCCCTCCGGGGAGCCGGCCGCCGGAGCCGGGATGCCGCCTCGCCAGGAGCCCCCATGCCTATCTCGATGTATCAAGCGTCAGTGCCTGCTTTTCAGAAGCACCTCGCGGCGCTCGATGCGATTCTCGATAGGGCTGTGGCGTATGCCGACGGCAAGAAAATCGACCATGCGGCTCTGCTGACAGCGCGGCTTTATCCCAACATGTGGCCGCTGACTCGCCAGGTGCAGGGCGCGGGTGACTTTGCAAAGAACGTCTGCGCGCGCCTCGCTGGGCTTCCGGTGCCGGCCTATGATGACACCGAGACGACATTTGCTGAGCTGAAAACCCGCATCGCGAAAACGCGCGCTTTTCTCGACACGATCAAGGCCGAGGCGATGGACGGGTCGGAAACAAAGAGTTTCACCATCAAGGCTGGTCCCAACGAGATGACGTTCACGGGCCAGGATTATCTGCTCGGCTTCGCGCTGCCGAACTTCTTTTTCCATTGCGCCACGGCCTACAACATCCTGCGCCATAACGGCCTCGAACTCGGCAAACCCGACTTCATGCGCCCCCCGCCGGCGGCTTAAGGCACGCGCAATAGGTTTTTCTGGGAACCAATGTTTTGGACCAACTGGAGAAGATACGCTGCTTGACTTGAGGACGGCGAACACGTATCCCACGCCGGTGACCGTGATCGGCATCGACTCCGCCGATTCGCGACGTATTGGATTGCGGGAGTAGCTCAGTTGGTTAGAGCGCCGCCCTGTCACGGCGGAGGCCGCGGGTTCAAGTCCCGTCTCTCGCGCCAATCCATTCTTTGCCTCACGCCGCTGATATTCGTTACCGCTCAGGCGGCTCCGGCCGGGCGGCGCTTGCGCCCCGGGCACCCTTGGTGCCTGAGGCCCATGCGGGCCCTAGGTTTCCTTGAGGTGGCGGAATGAACGGCGATGATGATCGGGATATCCGCCCTATTGCAGGTTTGCTCGCTTACGTCGTCATCGGCTGCATTCTCACAATTTTGATTGGTCTTATAGTAACAATCCCTTGGCTTGGTATCCCACTAACGATACTGGCCCTAATAGCATATTGGTTACGAAGTTAGCCTGCTCGCTCAGCCGTATCGCCTGCGCGGTTGCACCCGCTGCCCCTACCTGCGATAGCTGGCCGCGTTAAGGGTGATTTGTCTCGCGCGAGCGTGAGGCTTATGCTGACCCGGTCTGAACGCTCAATCGAGGTCCCGATGGATCTACTTCTCAACCAATACCTGCCGCTGGTCGTGTTCCTGGCGGTGTCGCTCGGCTTCATGGGGGTGCTGATGCTGGCGCCGTTCCTGGTTGCCGTGCGCAACCCCGACCCCGAGAAAGTCT
Source organism: Hyphomicrobium sp. (assembly GCA_031414095.1). Lineage (GTDB taxonomy): Bacteria > Pseudomonadota > Alphaproteobacteria > Rhizobiales > Hyphomicrobiaceae > JANNFX01. Next base: position 6,698 of record JANNUW010000361.1, read on the forward strand.
CGGCCTACGAGTG
>JANNUW010000362.1:0-1130 GCA_031414095.1 Hyphomicrobium sp.
CATTCTGGTTCTCGCTGCCACTTTGCCACTTTTGGCGGCATCCGCCTTGATGTTCAAGCGTCTGGTTGACAACGAGCGCTCGGCCGATCTCCGAAGTCTCGTCGTCAATGCCCGGACCCTTGCAGCCTTGGTTGAAAATGAGATCGACGCGCACGTCGCTATGGGCACGACGCTGTCGAGATCGACCGCGCTTCAAGCAAGTGATTTAGCCGCGTTCTCGCGTGAAGCAGCACAGGCGATCGAGTTCGTGCCAGGAAGCTGGATTTCGCTATCGTCGCCTGATGGTCAGATTTTAGCCAGCACGCTGGCGCCTCTGAGGACAGAATGGCCTCGACATTCCGCTCCCGATGTCATCCAACGCGGGTTTGCGACCCGGCGTCCGCAGGTCGGCGACATGATCTTTGGCAATGTGTCGAAACGCTGGACCGCCTTTGTGGAAGTACCGGTTTTCCGTAATGATACGCCGCTCTATTCGATATCGATCAGCCTTTCGCCCGACCGGTTTCACGCCATGCTGCGAAAGCAATTCACACGCGGTGAGGTAGTCGCAATCGTCGACCGCAACAAGAACTTCGTTGCCCGTATTCCTGACCATGACGCAAGGGTCGGCACAAAATCCAGCGAGGGTTGGCGCAGCGCGATGGCGCGCAGTGCCGAGGGCTCGACCAGAAACCAGACAGTCGAAGGCGACTGGAGCGTCACCGGATATGCAGCGACTTCGCACGGTTGGACAGCCGGCATCGCTCAGCTTGAAAGCGATCTCGCCGTGCCGCCGAGATCGATACTATGGACCGGCTTCCTCGCGGCGGCGGTACTCACCTTACTGAGCCTCGGAATGGCCGGCTTGATCGCTCGCCACGCCAGTCACGGGATAACCGATCTCGCGAACAATGCACGACGCTTAGGGCTGGCCGAACCAATCGTTCCACATCCAGCTCCTTTCGTCGAAGCGAAGACGATCACGGATGCGCTCGTCACGGCGCGGGACGAGCTGGAGCGGCGTGCCGGGCTTCTGTCGGCTGCCAACTTAGAACTCGAAAGCAAGGTAGCGCTGCGCACCTCCGAACTGACGGCTGAAATACGCCGGCGCGAAGAAACGGAAACGACGTTGCGGCAAGCGCAGAAGATGG
>JANNUW010000363.1:0-1725 GCA_031414095.1 Hyphomicrobium sp.
GCAGGATCGTATTCTTGCGGTCGAGGGGATGAGCCCCGTCATTAGAAGGGACTGGGAGCACCTGCTATGCTTGAAGTCGACCCACAGGATCTGGTGGAAACGATCCGCGACGGCCTGCTCGTGCTCGAGCCCGATCTGACCATCCGGTTCGCGAACCACTCCTTCTGCAGCACATTCGCGGTCGCGCCGGTGGCCACGATCGGCCAAAAGCTCTATGAGATCGGCAACGGACAGTGGGACATTCCCAGGCTCCGCACCGCACTTGAGACTATCGTTTCCGGCCCCACCACCATCGAGGCGTTCGAAGTCGAGCAAGTATTCCCGTCGATTGGCGAACGGGTGATGCTGCTCAATGCGCGCAAGGTTTATCGGCCCGGCAACAATACAAAGCAGGTCGTTTTGGTGATCGAAGACGTCACCGAGCGCGTGAGACTGGAGCGCGAGCACGCGATCGCACACGAGCGCATCGCCATGCTGATGCAAGAGCTGACCCACCGGGTCAAGAACAGCCTCCAATCGATCGCGTCCATGGTCAAGATTGAGGCGCGCATCCACAAGAGCGGCGAGGGCAAAGCCGCGCTTGAAAGGGTCTCGCATCGCATCGACGCACTCGGGCAGCTCTATGCCAAGCTCAGCAAATCCGACACCGTTGAGGCGGTCGATGCGGCGACCTATCTGGATGACTTATGCCGCGATCTGGTCGCGTCAGTATCGAAGGACGGGGGCGCGTCCATCGTGCTCAAGACCGACATCGAGAGTGAGCTCCTACCGACCGATCAGGCAATTCCGATGGGGCTCATTGTGAACGAGCTCGTCACGAATGCCCTCAAGTATGCTTTTCCGAGCGAAACAATGGGCACCGTCATGGTGACGCTAAAGAGGGTCCCTGGGGCGCTTCGCCTGACGGTCGCCGACGATGGCAAGGGGATCGATATTACGCGCGCCGACTCCGGGCTCGGCGGCCGGCTGGTCGAGGGTTTCGCTCAACAGCTTGGCGGCAAGGTCGAGCGGGAGAGCGGCAGCCAGGGCACGACCGTGCACCTGATTTTGCCGTCGTCTAAAGGCTCGTAGAGATACGCGCGCGTGAGGGATGAGCTACCGTCTGCTTATGGCGGCCCGAAGCTGACAACCGCACACACCCTACCCCAGCACGCGGAAGTGCACATCGACCGGCTTCATATTATTGATCGGAATCATATCTTGCGGGCAGGCGGACATCGCGCAAATGCAGTCCATTTCGGCGCGCATTCCAACGCGGTCGCCGGGCTTTGATACCGGCGGCAGCCAGTCGACGCTCCAATCCTTGTTGACGGGAATGTTCATCCATAGGTTGAGCGGTTGCGGAACCTCCGGCACCGGCACGCCGATCGCCATCATCGCCATGCGCAGATTGTCGGCGCAGTTATCGTGATATTCCTTCACGCCGAAGTTTATGTAGCGGAACAGGTCGCAAGCGGCCATCAGCGTATCGTGAATGCCGGGCGAGGTATCCTCGATTAGCGTCAATATGGGCCGCCTTCGATTGGTCGCTAGCGCATCACCGACCTTGGGGATCAGCCGATTGAGGTAGCCGCGGCCGTGTTCCCACGACATGAATTCTGCATGGTTCGCCGACGAGAACGCCCAAAAGTCGCACACTTGCGTGCCGTGCGTGTTGATCACCTCGATGGTCTGACCCTTGGCGACACGAACAGCGCGGCCGTGGCGAGCAGGTACCTGGTAGAG
>JANNUW010000364.1:0-1308 GCA_031414095.1 Hyphomicrobium sp.
TCAACAGTCTTACCACCGCCTCCCCGCCTGCGAGCCCTGATGAAGTGAAGTTGGAGCTGAGCTATTGGGAAAGCGTCAAGAACACCGCCGACCCGTTGCTAGTGCGTGCTTACCTTGAGAAATATCCGGCCGGACACTTCAGAGAGCTGGCTGAAGCAATGCTAGAAAGTTCCAACCAACGGGAGGGGGGTGGGTCGCCTTGAGGAGACGAGTTCGATGTCCATTTGCCAGAAGCGCCCTGACCACCACGGGTACGGTGCGAAGCTGCTCCAGCTGTTAGTTATTGCCGCGCTGACTTCGATCATAAGCGCGCCGGCGCTGCATGCAAAATGCGTGGACGGCCCAGCGCCAATTGTTGATTGGTCGGGATGTTCCAAGGAACTATTGATGCTTGGAGGCCACGACCTAACCCGAGCCAATTTGCAGGGGGCCCTCCTTTCTGGTTCGGATTTTCGGTCTGCGAATCTACTCGGCGCCAACTTCGTTCAGACCGAACTTCTCCGCACGTCATTCAAAGGTGCGGACCTCGCCGGCGCAAACTTTGAAAAAGCACTTTCGAGCAGAGCCAACTTTGCTGGAGCCAAGCTTACGAAAGTTAGGTTGGTCAAGGCAGAGTTTCATCGAGTGAACTTCGAGGGCGCCGATCTGACAGGTGCAGATTTGTCCGATGGTGATTTCCATCGCACCAATTTCAGCAAGGCCAAACTCACGAACGCCCTGCTCGTTGACGCTCTCTTGGCACGCTCTATTTTCCTGGAAGCGGATTTGAGTGGTGCTTCCATGAACGGTGCCTTTCTCTATCGGGCAAATTTCGAAGGCGCCAACCTAACCGCAGTCAAGGATCTCACTCAGGCGCAGCTAGACATAGCCTGCGGAAACGAGAATACGAAGCTTCCCGCCGGTCTGAGTGCACCCGGTTGGTGGCCCTGCAAAGCAGACTGAACTTGTGGAATGACCACCCCGATTGTTGATCCGATGAACTCCTGGGCAGTCGGACTGACGTTGTCTTCCGAAAACCTAATTCAAGCCACGAGTTATCGAACTGAAGGAAACTTCTGGCTAAACTTGGGTCACCCTCGCCATAGTCAACGTAATGAAGTCGAACGCCGTCCACGACGATAAACCGGCCTGTTGGGGGGTTTGTACGCTCTGCGTGGAAAGCAAATACTGATGACAGTATCGCCGAGCTCGCGAGCGCGCCAATCCCAAGCACGAGTGAGTTGCGCAGCGTCGAGTCTCGACGCGCGCTGGTGTCTTTAATGAAGCGAGCCTCCTGGGTGAGGGTGGAATAGAAACCGCCAAGTCTTC
>JANNUW010000365.1:0-16898 GCA_031414095.1 Hyphomicrobium sp.
ACTTTCGCCAATGGTGCCGTCAACGGGCTCAACGTGGCCGGCATGGTGCGCGGCGTGACGCAAGGCAAACTCAGCGGGCTCAAGACATCACCAACCGAAAAGACCGACTTCAGCGAATTGGCATCGACATGGACGATCGTCAACGGCGTCGCCAGCAATCAGGATTTGCGGCTCGTAAGCCCCTTGCTGCGCTTGACGGGCGCTGGCAACGTCATGCTCGGCCCCCAGCAGATCGACTACACGATGCGTCCCAAACTCGTTTCCAGCATTGCCGGACAGGGTGGCGCGGGTAACGAGCAGGGCATCGAGGTACCTGTCCGCATCCATGGGCCCTGGAGCAAGCCGGACTACTCACCCGATTTGAAGGGCGTGTTCGCCGACCCCAACAAGGCGGTCAATACGCTCAAGGAAATCGGCAAGCAATTTAAGGGGCAGAATGCCGGCGAAGCGCTGAAAAGCATCCTCGGTGGCGGCAAGGCACAGGTGCCCGCGTCCGCTGGCGAGACGGCCGGCACCGCACCCGCGCCGGCGCAAAAACCCAACGCGAAGCAGCTACTCGACCAATTCCTGCAACCCCAGTAGCCAAGCGTAAATGCCACGCGCTGCGACACACAGCTATCGTGTGGAAAGTGATCGTTAAACAGCGGTAAAGTCCACCCAAGGTGCCACAAAATAAATTTGTGCCCCAGGCCAAATTAGTTCTTGCGCAGGGGGTTAACTAGCCTCATATACGCCGCTCTCGTTCGTTCGCCTGCCCTTAAGGTCAAGGACACAATCCCCAAACCCCCAAGGTAAGGAGCGGACGGGTCAAAACTCTATCTGCTGGTTGGGGAGGGTCACATGGCCTATAGCGACACCCTCTTCCAATTGGGGATGGACTTGACTCGTTCAAGCCCCGCCCAAGAGGAAGACTCGATCGATCAAGTGCAGGCTCTGCATGGGGATCGGACTGACGTTGGCGTCTCATTTCACAGCTCGCGACTGTACATAAACTTGTCCGGTGCCAAGTCGATTGGCTCTGGCAAGCAGGTTGAGCGCGCGCTCGGCCATGCCCTTGATTTTATCAAGGCTGACGTGAAGTTGATCGACATCCGCCGCGCTGATCCGCGTGGCTGGATTTCGGGACATGCTGAGCTCGCCGATGGCCATGTTACGGTCGACGCGTGCCCAGCGAAAGGCATTGTGGCAGTCGACATGGTGAGACGGGGCAGCTTGCGCCCTGACGTTGCCATGACGGCTTTCGTCGATGCTTTCGCGGCCCGTGAAGTGACGCTCAAAAAGCAGCGGACCGATGCCGAGCTGGCACGGATGCGGCCGCCGGTGCTTCTGCTGGCTGGCGCCAAGCCATCGGGCGCCGCCAAGCGCAAGATGGCGTCATCGGCAAAGGTCGTACGCGACAAGGCCGCTTGACAAGCTGCATAATGAAATCAAAAGGGCCGCGCTCGCACGGAGCGTGGCTTTTTTTGTGGCCGGCGGTTTATCGCGGTGCCGCCAGATCTGGCAGAAGCCCCACGTGATGCTGCTTTATCCAGGTCCCCATCTCATGCGCGAAAGGCAGCGTCAAATGATGACGATCGGCTGTGAACGGCACGCCGTCGATCTCAAAGCGGCAGTTTTGCAAATCGCCTTCGCCACAAAAAATTTCCCGTTTACTTATGAAGACCGCCCCGAATTCTGCGGCGATCGCCGCAAGCTCATCCTCAAAGCCGGCGAACGAAGAAACGTTTTTAGGATCGATGCAGCCAGCAGCGCCCTCCTTCACAGCGATTAGAGCGCAATCGCGCTTCAGCACGATGTAACTGCCCAGAATGATGATCTTGGCCGAGCTGTGCGCCCGCACAAATGTCAGGTAGCGGCGCAAATAGTCTGGCGTATACGAGACGTAATGGAGGCTAATAACAATAACGTCAAAACGCCTGATGAAGGCCGGGTTGTTGCGCTGCCGGCTTAGTTTCTGACACACCGCAAAGTTCGGGTGGGCAGGTTTAATGAAGCCGAGGTCTTGGGGAACCAGCGGCGGACAACCCCCTACAGCATTCATAATATAGTTGTGCGACGGCGCGACCGAAACGAACGCATTGAAGGCGTCGAGCGCGTGGCTGTCTCCAAGAATGAGAATGTTGTCGCGCTGGGCTAGCCGGTTGCAGAGCTGCTCGCCGCCCCCACGGCAATGCGTTTCGACCGCCGCCATACGATCTTTCTTCCAGAGTTGGATCTGCGCGGTGCTGGGCCCAAAGCCCGCCGAGGGCCGCCAACTCCAGCCGCCAGTCTGCATGATGTGGATAGGCGCAATCGAGACGGCAGCGCTCAGGGCCAGGCACCGTAGCAAAAACGCGCCCGCCGGCAGGCGGGGTTTCGCAGTTCCGGTTCCCCAGCGGAACTGCTTTTCAACAAAGTGGTATTGAAGTCCCGCCAGGGCCAGCGCCAGGGCGACGACGGCCCACTTTTCCGGCACGGCCAGCGGGGCGTTCTTGTAAAACGAGGCGAAAACGATGATCGGCCAATGGACGAGATAGAGCGAGTAGGAAATCAATCCGAGATTTTGGGCGACGCGATTGCTCAACAGGCGGCCAGCGTATCGCGCTTGCCCGCTGTAGATGAGACACGCTGCACCCAAACACGGCGGCAAGGTCGCAAGACCTGGAAACGGCGTCGCCTGCGAATAACCGATGAAGGTCGCGACGATGAGTGCGATGCCTATGATGGCAATGACTTCGTCAACTATGAAGCCCGGCCGTGATCTGCGCATCAGCCAGACGCACAGCGCACCGATGGCAAATTCCCCCGCGCGGAACGGCGCCAGATAAAATGCGCCGCTTTGGTCGACGGTCAGCCAGTACTCGGCGAACGCTGTCCCGAAAACTAAAATGAAAACCAGCACAGCGGGCACAGCCCACGGGCGGGCTAGGCGGCTGAGCAGCACCAGTGTCGCTGGCCACACGATGTAGAATTGCTCTTCGACGCTCAGCGACCACGTATGCAGCAACGGCTTCAGGTGCGCGTCAGCGTCGAAGTATCCGCTCTCTTTCCAGAAGAAAATATTGGAAACAGAAAACAAAGTCGTGACGACTGAATTCGCGTAAAGCTCAAATACCTGCACGGGCAACAGCGCGCTCGCGGCCACAAATGTTGCAAGGACCGTTGCGAGGAGAGCCGGGAATAGCCGGCGGGCTCTACGGGCATAGAATGCGAGGAAGCTGAAGGTGCCGTTCTCGATGCTGCCGGCGATGACTTTCGTGATGAGGTAGCCGCTGATCACAAAGAAAACATCGACGCCAGCGAATCCGCCGCTAACGAGGGGAAAATCCAAATGATAAAATATGACGCCGAAAACCGCCAGAGCCCGAAGGCCGTCGATGTCGGGGCGATAGTCCGGCTGGGTCGCATACGGTGACATTTAAACCCTTATCGTGAGCCCGTGACCGGCAATTTTGCGCATCGGTTTGGTTAGGATGCTATTGACGCGCGAGCAAGTGCCAGCAAACCTCACGCCAAATCTTAACGACACTCAAGCGCGACCACCCGAGGCCGGAATGAACGCACAATCATCGACCGAGCCCTGCGTTGCTTTTTTGTACCTCGGCCGGCGTGGCGCGCTTGGCCGGTTCACGCTGGAACTGGCCGAGGCGGCAGCCCAAAACAGCCGCATTAAAGCTCACTTCATCGTATCGAGCAGCAATGAGATCATCGGCGATCTGCGGGCGCATTCGGGCTCAGTTCTCGAAGTGCCGACGTTCGAATCAGCTACGCCCTTAGCGCTCGCCAAAGGCTTCCTCGCTGCAAAACGATCGTTGATAGGACATTTGGAGCGGGTACGTCCCACCGCCGTCGTGGCTTTGATGCCGCACGTTTGGACGCCGTTGCTCTCGGCAGCGATCAAGCGCCGGGGCATCGACTACGCAACCATCATCCACGATGGCGGCCCCCACCCAGGCGACAGGACCGCGCTGACCACCCGGTGGCTCCTGCGCGACGCGATCGGCGCCGACCTAGTCATCACTTTAAGTCAAGCTGTTGCCAACCGGCTCATCACTGAGCGTGGCATTCCGGCGGCAAAGATTCTGCCGCTGTTTCATCCCGACCTGCGCTTTGGCGGCGATGGCCGCGCGCGCGGCGCTGATCGCGCGCGACCAGTGCGGATTTTATTTTTCGGCCGCATCATGGCGTACAAGGGCCTCGACCTTCTGATCGATGCGATCAGCGAGCTCAAGAAATCCGGACACCGCCTCAAACTAGGTGTGGTCGGATCGGGCGAAATTTCAGCGGAAAATAAAGACCGGCTCACGGCCCTTGGCGCCGAAGTCATCAACCGCTGGATCAAGGACGAAGAAATCAGTGGCATCCTGGAGCGATTCGACATCATGGCCTGCTCGCACGTCGAAGCCAGCCAGTCGGGCGTCGTGGCTGCTGCTTTCGGCCACGCGATGCCCGTTGCCGCCATGCCCATTGGCGGCATTACCGAGCAGGTCGAAGACGGCCGCACCGGCGTGCTGGCACGGTCCATGGACGCGGCATCTCTGGCGCAAGCCCTGAGCCGCCTGATCCAAGATCCGGCTTTGTATGATCGTATTTCCAAAGACCTTTGCGCCACCGCCGGGGCCCGGTCTATGGGGCGTTTCTTCGACGAAATTGTCGCGGCTGTCTGTGGCCGCGCCAATTAAATTTTTGATATTTGCGCGCTATCGCGATAAGCCGTGCGGACGGGCGCGTGGCCGGGGCCAAGTCATCATCACAGCTGCCCACGATAGCGACGTTTTTGCCACCGCGCGGCGGTTGAGCAAGGTCTGATCCTGCAAGGAGTGAAGCTTGTTCGCTGATATTTTTTCGGCTTTGAAATCTCCCTGGGTCTGGCTCTATCCGGGCTGGGTGACGTTCCTCGTCAAATACCGCGAAACCTACCTTGGCCCGATCTGGATCATCGTTGGCCCGGCTCTTTTCATTCTGGTGCTCGGCAACCTATTCGGCAGCGTCATGTCGCACTCAGCGGTGAAATTCGTTCCCCATCTCGCCGTCGGCCTGATCGTATGGGGTTACATAAATTCCATCGCCAGTTCTGCACCGCGGCTCTATATCCGCAGTCGCGCCGCCCTCATGCAGGGGCGCACCAACCACATGAACATCGTCATGCGCGTGATCTGCAACGCCACGATCGTCTTTCTGCATCAGGCGATCATCATTGTCGCGGTCATGCTTATCTATCGGGTCGCACCAACCGCGCAGTTGATTTACTTGCTGCCGGCGATCGCGCTCATCTTCCTGCACAGCATTTGGATTCTGACCGTATTTGGCATCATCGGCGCGCGTTACCGCGATCTGACCGACATACTGGAAATGGTCATGCGGATTGCCTTCCTTGCCACTCCGATTATTTGGATGGCTGGCGAAGCGGGACGCGGCTCTACGATCGGGAATTACCTTTTGCTGAACCCGTTCTATCATGTGATCGAACCGTTCCGCGGCTCCTTGCTCGGCACACCCATCGACCCCGCAAGCTGGGTCATATCGACGGCAATCGCCGTCGTGGGGCTTTTGATCGCCAATCATTTTTACAACCGCTTCCGCCACCTGGTCGTGCTCTGGACGTGACGGCTCTGCGCCTCAGATCTCGCGCCGGGTGACAAGCTCAGCACACCCAGCTATAGCCTCTGAAATGTCCCCAACTGGCATTTCCAGCTTCGAACTAGAGGAATGATGACAAGTAAAGTCGCTTTGGTCACAGGCGTAACGGGACAGGATGGAGCGCATCTTGCCCGGCTGCTGCTCGACAAGGGTTACATCGTCCACGGCGTCAAACGGCGGTCGTCGTCGTTCAACACGGCACGCGTCGACGACATTTACCTCGACCCCCACGAGCGCAAGACCCGCTTTTTTCTCCATTACGGAGATCTGACGGATGCGACCAACCTGATCCGCCTCATTCAGCAGACGAAGCCCGCCGAGATCTATAATCTAGCCGCTCAGAGCCACGTTCACGTCTCGTTCGAGACGCCGGAATACACCGGCAATGCCGACGCGCTCGGTACGCTGCGCCTGCTCGAGGCCATCCGCATTCTCGACATGACAAAAAGCGTGCGCTTTTATCAGGCCTCGACGTCTGAGCTTTACGGCAAGGTTCAAGAAACGCCGCAAAAAGAGACGACGCCGTTTTATCCGCGCTCACCTTACGCGGTCGCCAAGCTCTACGCCTATTGGATCACGGTCAATTACCGCGAGGCGTACGGGTTGCATGCATCGAACGGCATTCTGTTCAATCACGAAGGTCCGTTGCGCGGCGAAACCTTCGTAACGCGCAAAATTACCCGCGCGGTTGCGGCCATCGAAAACAAAATGCAGGACTGTCTTTATCTTGGCAATATCGATGCCAAGCGCGATTGGGGACACGCGCGCGACTACGTCGAAGGCATGTGGCTGATGGTGCAACAGCCCGAACCCGACGACTATGTGCTGGCGACGGGAGAGACCCACTCCGTGCGCGAATTTGTCGAATTGGCCTTCGCTCACGTCGGCCGCCGCATTGTATGGGAAGGCGCTGGAGTCGACGAGACCGGCCGCGACGAAAAAACAGGCCAGACGCTTATCAAGATTGACCCGCGCTACTTCCGGCCGACGGAGGTCGACTTGCTGCTGGGCGACCCGTCGAAGGCGTTCAAGACGTTTGGCTGGAAGCACACGACGACGTTCCGCGAACTCGTCACCGAAATGGTTGCCGCCGACCTGAAACTCGTTGACCATGAGAAGTGGCGCAATGACCGCACAGCCCTCTGAGAGGACACGATGACCGCTTCGGGGCCACACGCCGACTTCCGGCTCGCGGGCAAGCGCGTTTTCGTGGCCGGACACCGCGGCATGGTCGGCTCGGCCCTCGTGCAACGGCTCGATTCTGAAAACTGCGAAATCGTCACGGCCGACCGCGAACGGTTTGATCTGCGCGATCAGGCGGCCGTGCGCGCATTCTTAAGCGACGCCAAACCCGATGTCGTGATTCTGGCCGCCGCACGTGTCGGCGGAATTTTGGCCAACAACCGTTTCCCGGCGGACTTCATCTACGACAACCTCGCCATTGAAACCAACGTCATCGAGGGCGCCTTCAGGACGGGCGTCGAAAAACTCGTATTTCTCGGCTCATCGTGCATCTACCCCAAGCACGCGCTGCAGCCGATGCGGGAAGAGCAACTGATGACCGGGCCGCTCGAGCCGACCAATGAGTGGTATGCCATCGCCAAAATTGCCGGCTTGAAACTCTGCGCCGCCTACCGGCGCCAGCACGGCGTCGACTATATCTCGGCCATGCCGACGAATCTTTATGGCCGCGGCGACAACTTCAACATTGAGACCAGTCACGTTATTCCAGCCCTCATCCGTAAAGCCCACGACGCCAAGGTGGCGGGTCTCGACGTTCTGCAAATTTGGGGCACAGGCTTGCCGCGCCGTGAATTCCTGCACGTCCGCGACGCCGCCGATGCCATCGTGCATCTGTTGAAGAATTACTCGGCCGAGCAGCATGTCAACGTCGGCTGCGGGTTCGACACTACCATCGCCGAGCTGGCCGAAGCGGTTGCGGCCGCCACCGGACTAAACGGCAGCATCGAACTCGATCTGACAAAACCCGACGGCACGCCGCAAAAGCTGCTCGACTGCACGCGCCTGTTCGCAACCGGCTGGCGGCCGTCGATCAGCTTGAACGAGGGCCTGCGAGACACCTACTCGTGGTATTGCGAGCAACTCGCCGAAGATGGCGCCATCCGCGGGTAGCACCCACGCGGCAGTCACGCCTCTTCAGTCTCGACGGCGGCACTCTTGACCCTGCCCGACAAGATCGAGCCGGCGTCGTCGGGCAGACGCGCCACCCGCCAGATACTCAAGCACGACAACAGCGCGACGCTGATCAGTGCCGCGGAGAAATCAGCCGCTAGGGGCGTGATGTGCCCGTTGACATACTCCGCCACCTCGAGAGCCATCGCGCCCAGCGCCACGCCCAGACTCAACGACACCTGTTGTCCGACGCTCGCGATGCTCGTCGCGGCTGATGCTTTGCCGTCGCTGATGTCGGCATACGAAATCGCATTGAGACTTGTGAATTGCAGCGAGCGCAACAGGCCGGTTGCAAACAGCAGCCCTGAAATGAGCGCGTGGGGCGTTGCAGGTCCCGCGAGCGCCACGGCACAGATGAACAGCGACGCGGCCAAACCGTTGTAGATGAGAACACGCCGGAAGCTCGCAGCCCGCAAAATTCTTTGGGCAAAGAATTTCATGGTGAGCGCGCCGATTGCACCGGTAAACGTGATCAATCCCGACGTCAAAGCATCGAGGCCAAATCCGATCTGCAAAAGCAACGGGACCAAGAACGAGCTGGCGCCCACACCGAGCCGGAACAGAGCGCCGCCCGTGACGCCGGCATCGAAGGTGGGAATTTTAAACAGACGCAGATCGAGCAACGGTTGCGGATGGCGGCGCGCGTGCAGCACATAGGCCCGCAATAAAGCGCAGCCCATCACGAAAGCTCCGATAGAAAACCACAGCGGGGCGACGTGGCGTCCCGTCGTCGCCGCACCAGCGATCACACCCGTAAGACCGAGCCCGACGAGCAAGCCGCCTTTGACGTCGAGGGGGGCGGTGTCGCGCCGTTCGTTGGGAAAATACAGGGTGGCCAGCACAATCCCCGCCACACAGACCGGTAGATTGACTAGAAAGATCCAGCGCCAATCGAACGACGTGACGATGAACCCGCCGAGCGGTGGCCCCAGCGCCGGCCCTAGCAACGACGGAATAGTCAGCGTCGACATCGCGGCGATATATTTGTCCTTGGGAATGGCACGCAGCAAAACGAGGCGGCCGACCGGCATCATCAAGGCGCCGCCGAAGCCTTGCAAAAAGCGCCAGAGTACGAAACCTTCCAAAGTGCTCGACGTGGCGCAACCGATCGACGCCATCATGAACAGCCCCAACGCCGCGCGAAAAGTTGTACGCGCGCCGTAACGGTCGGCGAGCCAGCCGCTCACGGGCACGATGATCGCAAACCCAACGAGATACGACGTGATAGCGAGTTTGAAGGCAACGGGATCGACATTGAGATCGCGCGCGATCGCCGGCAATGCGGTGGCGAGGATGGTCGAATCCATCGTCTCCATGAACAAAGCTGTCGCAACCGCCAACGGCAGGATACGATTGATCGAGAGTGGCAAAGGTCATCCTGATTGGAGGGCGAACCAAAGGCGGTCGAGGAGAGCAAGGCTCTCATGAGCCTTAAGTTTTAAGCAACGGCCGGGCAAGCCCTGAGTTCCTCTGCAATACCTTTTGCTGGCTGTCAGCCGCGGTTCATTTTAGATTGGTCACAGTGCAGACGCTTTCGGTGCGCCAGGGTTTCAGCGCAGATATATGACTTGCCGCCCATACCAAAACGGTCACAACTCGGAGTTCTCACGATGCGTACGCTTTCACCAGTTCTGGCTCTTGCTGGCCTCGTTTCAATCATGACGCTGAGCACGGCGGCCTCCGCCGCAGGGTACGGCTGCTTCAGAGCCAATAACGACCTGAATATCCGCGACCGTCCCCACAGTTCCGCAACCGTCATCGGCACTGTCGCCAAGGGCGAAGTTTTGGAGAAGCGCAAGCGCTGGTGCACGTTGCGCGGCTACTGGTGCTCCGTGACCACCAAAAATGGCCTCGAAGGCTATGCCGACAAAGCCTTCATGGACAAGATGCCTTGCCCCTAATGCGGGTGCCCAGGCGCACCCCGCAAGTTCGACAGCACAAGGACTAAGATAAGGGCCAAACTTGTTTGCCGCCTATAAGATCGTGAGCATCATTCTCCAGCCCTCGTTCCTGGCGGCGATGGCAACTCTGATCGGCCTTTTTCTATTGACACTGGCCAAGCGCCGCACGTTGGCGTTGCGTTTGGCCTGGGGAGGCCTCGCCTACCTGATCGTCTTCGGATTGGTTCCGCTCGGCAACCTGTTGATCCTACCGCTCGAACAACATTTCTCGGGCGCGCGAGCGCCACAAGCGGCCGACGACATCACCGGCATCATTATCTTGGGGGGCTTCGAAGACGGCTGGGTCACGGCCGGCCGCGGTGCCTTGACGGTCAATGAATCGGCCGAACGCTTAACCGAAGGTGTGCGCTTGGCGCGCGCCTTGCCCAACGCCAAAGTTCTCTTTAGCGGCGGCGCTAGCGCGCTATGGAAAGGCGGGGAAGATGCGACCAGACCCGTTGCGGCTTACCTGCAGGCGGTCGGCATCGACAGCAACCGCATCATGCTGGAAGGCGGCTCGCGCAATACGATTGAAAATGCGCGCTTGAGCGCACAACTTATGCGCCCGACCGCCGATCAGCGCTGGATTCTCGTGACGTCGGCCTACCACATGCCGCGCGCGCTCGGGATTTTTCGAAAGGCGGGCTTTACCATTCAGCCCTGGCCGGTCGACTATCGCACGCGCGGCTGGGAAGATGTCTGGCGCTTTTCCGATCGCTTACCAGCCGGGCATCAACGTTTAGATCTCGCGATAACGGAATGGGCCGGCTTGATCTTCGCTTGGCTGAGCGGCCGCATTGATCAGATGTTTCCGCCGCCCTGATGCCGCCTTCGCTACGGCCTGCCCTTGTCTTTAGCGGCGGCGATCGGCGTCGGCGTGGCGGTCACGGGTTTGGGACGCAATTCATCGTCCAAATTAAAAGTCTTGCACTTCAGTTCAGCCAACCGCTGATTGTAGGCTTGGAGCTGGGCGCGGTCGGTAGCATGTTCGGCTGACGGATCGAGCCCGCGTGTCGATTTACTTCCCGCCATCACAGCGGCGGATTGCAGCGCATGAGAGACGCCCGAGGGCGCTGATTGGCTGGTGAAATCGCGGACCTGCAGAAGTCGCACCTGCATTCGTCCAGTCAACTTCTTGCAGTCCAGCGCTTTTTCTTCGTCGTTGAGAGCATAGGCGCCGCCAATGCTGGGGGCCACGGTCGCATCGGGCTGAGCCGCGCCCGAGCAGCCGATCAGCAATGCCGTCAAAAAGAATGTCGCGATGAAATGCCGGATCGTCACTGTGGTCGCCTGCTGCCGTTCGCCGTCCACCGGCTAAATCTTTGATTTTATAAACCTTTATGTGCAAAATGGGCACGACCAAGGCTCAAGGGATGTACGCGCTCACAAAATCGGACGCCAGCGTCGCAAGGCAGTGCTAAACCAGTTATGAACAGAACTGTTGCCGGCGGCACGGGCAGGCGCTTCAATGCGCTACAGTGCGCGGTCACAAGCATGGGGGTTATAATATGGCGGGTCGCCCAATACGAGCAGACATTTGGGCCGAGTGCCTCGCGGCCATGTGCCTGCTCTGCCTCGCGACGCCCGCCGGCGCGGCCGACTTGCCCACCGCGCTCACCTGCGCCTTTCCGACTGGCACGACCAGCAGTTATGCGAGTGGAGGCTTCACCGCCAAGCCGTCAGCGGCCCTCAACTTCAGCATTCAAAAGATAGAACTTGCGACCCAGTCGGCCGAATTCCTGGTGGCTGGCAACGACAATCCGGGACGCCTTGCCATCGCGCGGGCCGTCGGTGCCAACCATTTTCTTGAAGTGGTCACCGAAGGCTATTGGAACATCACCACCGTCTACGATCAGGACCCTGAGACACAGCGCTACCCGGCGGTGCATTCGCGGCACTTTGGTCTTGTCGGCCAGCCCGTGGTCGCCCAGTACGCCGGCACCTGCCAAGCCGCTCCATAAGAGAATCGCCGTGCTGCATCTCGTCAAACTTTGCGTGGGCGCCACCTCCATCGAAGACCTCGAGCAGTGGCAAGCGGCCTATCCGGGGTTCAAAACCAAAAAGCCCGGGACGCGCCGCATCTTTCACACGACCTTCCAGGCGCCCAAACGTCAGGCGGAACTCCTCGACGGCGGATCGCTCTATTGGGTCATCAAGGGCTTCATTCAGGCGCGCCAGCGGCTGATCGGCTTTGACGACGGGCACAAGGAAGACGGCTCTGCGTGCTGCCTGTTGCTGCTCGATCCGGCGATCGTCGCCGTCCGGCCGCAACCGCGCAAAGCCTTTCAAGGCTGGCGGTATCTGACAAGCGATGACGCCCCGCCCGATTTGGCCGCAGGTTCCGGCGCGACGCTCGCCACCATGCCGCCGCACATGCGCAAGGAGCTCGCAGCTCTTGGCCTCATCTGATTGCGGGAGTTAGGCCGTGCGCGCTGTGCGCTTCACACAAATAGTGCGCGATCTGCCAGCACTGGTGCCGTTCGTGGCACCCGAAGCGATGGAACGCCGCCGCGCAGCCGCCTTTACGGCCAGGCTCGGGGCCAATGAAAGCCTGTTCGGCCCGAGCCCCAAAGCCATCGCTGCGATGCGCGAGGCGGCACAAGAAAGCTGGAAATATTCAGACCCCGAATGCTTTGATCTGCGGATCGCCATCGCGGCCCACCACGGCGTCGGCTGCGAACATGTCGTCATCGGCGAGGGTATCGATGGCCTACTAGGTCTGGCAGTGCGCATTTCAGCCGAGCCCGGGTCCGTCGTTGTGACGTCGGACGGCGCCTATCCGACCTTCAACTTTCATGTGGCAAGCCACGGCGCCCGGCTAGTCAAAGTGCCCTTCCGTGACGACCGTGAAGACCCCGACGCGCTGCTCGCCGCCGTCATCGCGACAGATGCGCGGATTGTCTACGTTTCGAACCCTGACAATCCAATGGGAACTTGGGTCAGCGCGAACGCCCTCGACGGATTGATCGCCCGGCTACCGCGCGGCGTTCTGCTTCTAATCGATGAGGCCTATTGCGATACGGCGCCGGCTGATGCCATTCCCCGCATCGACGTCAGCGACGGCCAAGTCTTGCGTCTCAGAACCTTTTCCAAGGCCTATGGATTAGCCGGAGCGCGCATCGGCTATGCCCTCGGCGAGGCCCGATTAATCGCCAGCTTCGAGAAGGTCCGCAATCACTACGGAATTAATAAAATGGGTCAGGAGGGCGCGCTTGCCGCGATCAAAGACCAAGCCTATTTGGCGCGCGCCGTTGCGCTTATAGCGGCGTCGCGCGAACGTATAGCCGGCATCGCTGTGGCCAACGGCCTGCTTCCCATTCCATCGGCCGCCAATTTCGTGACCATCGACTGCCGCCGCGATGCTGCGTATGCCGTCCGCGTGCTCGACGGTCTGCTCGCGGGCGGCGTTTTTGCCCGCAAGCCCAGCGTTGCGCCGCTCGACCGCTGCATTCGCGTGTCCTGCGGCCGCAACGAGGATCTCGATATCTTTGCCCGCGTGTTGCCGGACGCGTTGCGGGCAGCAGCGGATCAGTCCGGGCCAGCTTTGGCCCCTTGACGCGCAAGCGGCAGCCCCACAATCTGCCCACGCATAATTATGCAGAAGCAACGGCACGGGGAACGGCCACATGTTCAAGTGGGTCTACAGCATATCGAGCTTGAACTTCGCCTTTCGGTGCCTGGGCTCTTGGTCACCCGATGGTTCGCCGGTCGGGCCTGATCGGACTGTTGATTTTCCTTATTGCGGCCATGGATAACCCGTACCTGGGCGAAGTCGGTCCCGAAGCCTTCCAACTCGTCGTCGACCGCATGGATAAGATGTATTAGCATCGCCCTGCTATTCAGCGCGAAACGCCATATCGAGACCGGAAACGCTGTCGAATGACAAAATCATACAGACGAGCCGTGCAGACCGCCCTCACAGCACTCGTCGCCGTCATTGGATTGGCTGCAGGTCCAACGACCGCACGTGCCCAGGACTTCTTCTCCGAGTTATGGGGTGGGGGCTCACGGTCAGTCGTAGCGTTCAACCCGAAGTATACGGGCCGCCAAGTCATCGTCTCGTTTGGCGACCGCAAACTATACTGGGTTCACCGGCAAGGCGAGGCCATCAGCTATCCAATAGCCATTCCGCGGGAACAGAGCCGGTGGGCCGGCGTAACGTCGGTGTCGTCCAAAAAGATCAATCCGTCATGGACGCCGACGCCTGACATGATCGCCGAAAATCCACGGTTGCCGACGTTCGTTCCTGGTGGCCATCCGATGAACCCACTGGGCGTCCGCGCGCTCTACCTCGGTGCGAGCACTTATCGCATCCACGGCACCGACGCGCCTTGGACGATAGGGTCTGCCGTATCGAAAGGCTGCATCCGCATGTTCAACCAGGATGTTCTGGACCTTTACCCGCGCGTGCCCATCGGCACTAAGGTCACAGTCACTTGGCAGCGTTTCGGTTGATATTTGTTACACTCGGCTGCAGTGAATTAGGCCATTCTAAAGTATCAAACGCGACAAAAACGGCCGGCCAGTCCCGATCTTTTTTAAAAAAAGTGCGAAGTCCCCGCTAAGCGCCCCTAGCACTGGCGGGGCACCGCGCACTTACCGTTCGTGTCGCGTCTTGAGTTCATACTTTGGTTGGAGCCGTGGCCAAAAAAAGGCGACGAGGCGGCAAATTTCACGACGACGGAACAGTGTGGTTTGAACGCATCAGCGATGCACGCGACAAAACTCATTGAACTCGGATTGAAACATCGTCATGGGTTGAGCAGACGCAGCGTGCGGGCCACAACATGATCAAAAGACTTTTCGACCTCACATTGGCGGTGCCTGGATTTTTGCTCAGCTTGCCTGTTTTGCTGGTGCTTGCGGTTCTAATACGCCGCGGCTCGCCGGGCCCTGCCCTGTTTGCGCAAACACGAGTTGGCTATCGTGAAAAGCCCTTCGTTTGTTACAAGCTGCGCTCGATGTATATCGATACCGGCGACAAACCTACCCACGAAGCGGGTGCCTCGCATGTGACCGCCATGGGTGCATTCTTGCGGCGCGCAAAACTCGATGAATTGCCGCAACTGCTCAACGTCATTAAAGGCGAGCTCAGTCTCGTCGGTCCCCGACCCTGCCTGCCAAGCCAGACCGAATTGATCGACGCGCGCCGCCGCGGAGGCGTCTTCGAAGCACTGCCTGGAATCACTGGGCTCGCACAAACCATGGGCGTCGACATGTCCAACCCCGAACGGCTCGCCCTTATCGACACAGACTATGTGGCCACACGCAGCTTTGTGGGCGATCTGCGCATTTTGGCTGCAACGCTGACGGGATCGGGCGTCGGCGTCGACCGGGTCCGAGGCGCGGCGGCAATGACCGGCACCAAGAGCGGTCAAGATCAGAAGTCCGGGCTGTGAGAATTGTCGTCACCGGCGCGTCGGGACTCGTCGGGCAGGAGTTTGTGGCTGGCCTAGCGCAATCGGGCGACCACCAGATCGCCGTTGCTGTGCGCAAGCCTCTGGCGCGGCTGCCGTCGACCTGCGAGCAGCTTGTAATCACCGATCTTGCCGATGACACGGCCTGCGGTCAGATCGCGGCGCGCGCCAAGGACGGGGGCACCCTCGTGCACTTGGCCGCTTTAACGCCGGGCGCAGGCCATAGCGATGCTGAATTCGAGGACGTCAATGCCAACGGCACCCAGAACTTGATGCGAGCCGCAGTTGCCGCCGGTGTCGGGCACTTCATTTATCTCTCGTCGACGCACACGTGCGGAGCGTTGAGCAGGGGCTCGCCAATCGATGAAGACAGCCCCGTCACTGCACAAGGCGATGCGTATGGCGCCTCGAAGCTAGCCGGCGAAACCGCCGTGCGGACACTCGCGCGCGACTCTGAGACCAAATGGACCATCGTCCGCTGTCCGCTGGTTTACGGTCCAGGTGCGAAAGGATCGCTTGCGCTCCTGGCGCGCGCTGTTCAGCGTGGCCTGCCGCTGCCCCTCTCACGTGTGACGGCCAACGCTCGCGACATGATCGGTGTCACCAATCTCGCTGCGTTCCTAGAATTGTGCGCGACAAATCCGCGGGCGCTCAACGAAACATTTGTTGTGCGCGATGGCGAGGCCGTCTCCACCCGACAACTCGTGGACGACGTTGCAACGGCTGCGGGCCAACGGCCCCGACTGCTGCCGCTGCCGGTCAAGCTGCTGCAAATGTCTGCGCGCGCCATCGGGGCGGGTCAGATGGCCGATCGCCTCGTGGGCGATCATCAAGTCAACGATGCCAAGGCACGCCGGCTGCTGGGATGGCGTGCGCCTCACCCGCGCGCGTTCGACATTGAGCGCATGGTGCAAGCCCTTAAGTCAAAGAGGCCAACTGAACAATGAAGCCTATACTCATTACGGGCGCTGCCGGCTTTATCGGATTCCACGTCGCACGCACGCTTTTGGAACGCGGGCGCGCGGTCACAGGCATCGATAACATCAACGACTACTATGACCCGCGGCTCAAACAGGCGCGCCTGGATTTACTCAACGGCTTTCCGGATTTCGCGTTCGAAAAAATCGACATCGCCGATCGCGCGAACCTGGCCGATGCCTTTCAAAGCATCAAGCCCGGCTTCGTCATTCATCTTGCAGCTCAGGCGGGCGTGCGCTACTCGCTGCAAAACCCCAACGCCTACGTCGACTCGAACCTCGTTGGCTTCGTCAATATCTTGGAAGGCTGCCGTGCACACGGCGTGCGCCACTTGACCTATGCGTCATCGAGCTCGGTTTACGGCGCCAATACGCAAATGCCGTTTTCAACCCATCATAATGTCGATCATCCCGTTAGTCTCTATGCCGCGACCAAGAAATCGAACGAGCTGATGGCACACTGTTATGCGCACCTCTATGCGCTTCCTGTCACGGGCTTGCGTTTCTTCACGGTCTACGGACCCTGGGGGCGGCCCGACATGGCCCTGTTTCTTTTTACCAAAGCTATTTTAGAAGGCCGGCCGATCGACGTGTTTAATCACGGAAAAATGCAGCGTGATTTCACCTACATCGACGACATCGTCGAAGGCGTCATTCGCACGTCAGACGCCATTGCTCAACCCAACGCGACGTGGGATTCTGACCGCCCCGACCCGGCAACGTCCAAGGCCCCATACCGTCTTTACAACATC
>JANNUW010000366.1:0-7221 GCA_031414095.1 Hyphomicrobium sp.
AAAACCAGCGCGATGGCGCCGATGCTGACCGCACCGATGCTCCACAACCAGATGGCGAGGCCCGAAATAACCACCATCAGCACGCCGTTGATGGCGAAAAGCGATGTTTCCATCAGCGTTGTAAGACGCAGCTGGTCTTGAAGGCGGTTCAACTGTTCGCGCATGGCATCACGCGCGTAATCGTCTTCGCGTTCCGTGTGCGCGAACAGCTTCACTGTCAGAATGTTGGTGTAACTGTCGACGATGCGGCCGGTCAGCATCGAACGCGCTTCGCTGGTGGCGACGGCGCGCTTCTTTACGCGGGGTACAAAGTAGCCGAGCACCACAGCATAGGCTGCAAACCACACGATCAGCGGTCCGATGAGCCGCACGTCGGCCTGCACGAACAGCACCATCGCGGTCAGCCAATAGATCGCGACGAACCAGATGGCGTCGATACATTGCACGACCGACTCGCGCACCGCCGCGCCCGACTGCACCACCTTGTTGGCGACGCGGCCGGCAAAATCGTTCTGGAAAAAACTGAGCGACTGGCGCAGCACGTAGGCATGACTTTGCCAGCGCACCAGCGTTGTGAACGAGCCGCCGATCATTTGGTGCTTTATGAGATCGTGGACGAACGAGATGAGCGGGCGCGCGACCGCCGCAATGAAACCCATGAACAGCAACCGGTTCCAATGGTCGTTGATGAATGTTTCAGGCGACGTTGCCGTTCGCATCAGGTCGACGAGCGAGCCGACGAATGCGAACAGCGATGCCTCAATGACAGCGCCGATGAAGCCCATGGCGAGCAGGGCCGCGAACCCCGGCCAGGCTTGGCGTACAAAGTGCCAGTAAAAAGCGCGCAGGGTATCGGGCGGGCGCACTGGCCCAGGCGCCATTCCACCAGCAATCGGCGAGGTCTCGCCCGCAAACGGATTGATGTAATTCTCGAACCACGAAAACAGGCGGAACACGCACAACTCACTTTCGCTGCATGGCTGACTGAAACGACGCCTCTTCCCAACTTCCCAACCCCAGCCCTCCCAACCCCAGTCCTCAAGGGAGGGCTTGATGTCTGACGTCTTTTGGTTTGCTCTGATCACTCTATGCGGTAAACGCGGTTTCTGCCAAAACGGTGGCAGTTTCGATCCTCCGCTATCAGGACGTCTACTATGAACGCTGCGAGTGCCGATTTGGACGCTAACAAAGCGCGTGCCCGCGCCTGGTTTGAAGATTTGCGGGACCAGATTGTCGCGGCTTTAGAAAAATTGGAAACGAGCTTGCCTGACGGCGGAGTGCACAGTTCGCTCGCGCCCGGCCGCTTTGTGCGCACGGCCTGGAACCGTGCCGATCATGCACTCCCAGCCACTGATCGGGCGGCACCTGATCAGGCGAATGACGACGATATCAAGCCCGATCTCGGCGGCGGCGTCTTGAGCATGATGCATGGCCGGGTGTTCGAGAAAGTCGGCGTTCACACCTCCACAGTGTATGGAGAATTCGCGCCCGAATTCCGCAAGCAGATCCCGGGTGCTGAAGAGAACCCCAACTTCTGGGCGTCAGGCATTTCGCTGATCGCACACCCCCAAAATCCCAACGTGCCGGCCGTCCACTTGAACACGCGCATGGTCGTCACATCGAAGTGGTGGATGGGCGGCGGCGCCGATCTGACGCCGGCTCTCGACCGGCGGCGCACACAGATGGATGCCGATAGTCTCGCCTTCCATGCGGCGATGTTTGGTGCCTGCACCAAGCATACGATTGCAGACTACAAGCGGTACAAGGAATGGTGCGATGAGTATTTTTATCTGCCGCACCGCAAGGAAATGCGCGGCATCGGCGGAATTTTCTACGATTATTTGACGCCCGCTGAAGCTGACGGCGGCTTTGATGCGGCGCTCGCATTCACGCAGGATGTCGGCCGGGCGTTCTTGCAGGTCTATCCGATGATCGTGCGCGGCAACTACACCACGCCTTGGACCGAGGCCGACCGCGAAGAGCAGTTGATCCGCCGCGGCCGCTACGTCGAATATAATTTGCTCTACGACCGCGGCACGATGTTTGGCCTCAAGACCGGCGGCAATGTCGAGAGCATATTGTCGAGCATGCCGCCTGTCGTGAAATGGCCCTGACCCAGCTGTCTTCGATCAGCGGGCGGCCGTCGCCGGCCCCTGGCGCTCGGCGATCGCCTGATCGAAGACCTGATTGAATTCGATGGCGCCGGCATTGACGATGTTCTCTTCCATGCGCTGATCGAGCGCCGCAATCAGCTCGGCCGAGGTTTTGCCGCGCACGATGGTGTTGGTATTGTAGGCCGTTCGTTCAAAGAAATTCGTCGTCGGAACTTTGCGCCCTACGGCACGCATCATTTCAAGACCGGTCGAGGGACCGGCGAGATTCATCAGTTCGATCTCGGCGCCCGCGAGCTGCGTCATGCCTTTGCGTGCCGCCGTCTCGCGCAGACCTTTGAGCTTGACGACTTGCAGCCAGGGCCCGATGTCGCCATCCAGGTTGATGGCGTGGATGCCCATCCCCTTGGCGGTGCGTGCAAAGGCCCGATGCTGATCCCAGCTGTTGGGAACCGAGCGCGCCGCGGCGACCATGCGCTTTAAGCTGTCGATCTTGGCGCTCAGCAACGCTGCCCGTTCAAAGCCGATACTGGCGCTCACCGACTGCTTATGCAAACGCTCGATGAAAGCCTGACCGCTAACGACCATTTCGCTGACCGAATTGGCGGCGAGCAATTGCGAATATCCAATCGCGCTCGAGATCGGCGTGCCGGTCTTTTTGATCGGGTGGATACCGGCAACCATTTCGGCGGTTCCCAATCCGCTGGTCTCCAGCGCGTAGATCCGCACCACCTGATCCTTCGTCAACCCGAGTTCCAGGGCTTCGCGCGCATAGCGCAGCTTAAACTCGCGCTCGGGGATGCGCTCGGGCGTGAAATCGAATTGCTCGCGGGCGTTGGCTAGAAAATCCTGCACGTTGGGTTTGGGCTTGGGCGGCGGCGAACTCGCCTCCTTCTTCTGCTGGAACGCCGCCCAGCGCTTGGCGAGATCGGCTGTCAGGGTGGGGCCGCCATAAACCGGTGGGAACGTCAGCACATAGTCGTTGGTGGTGATGGCGGCCGAAGACTTGCGCTTGCGGGCTTTGCGTTTGTCGTCGACGCTGCGCCAGTATGCTTCAAGGCGCGACGCGTGCTGGCTTTGAGCCGCCACGAAGGCTTCAAACGTCCGGCGCTCGGCGTCGGCCAGCGAGACGGCGAACTCACTCGACGTGCGCTCGGCATAGACGGGTAGCGGGGCCAGGGTTAAGCCGAGCAAACACGCCACGGCCGCCAAGCGCAACACGGCCATTGCAGACGCCCGCTGCCCCGCCTTGCATTGGCCTTGTGAGCTGGTGTTCAATGGATTGGCCCTTTATATGTCGCTCTGGCTTTTGGCAGCGTCAATGGTCGGAAAAAAGGCTCGATCGTACAAGTTGCAGGAAAAACCTGATCGGTTACTTGATAGGCCTAGCGGTCGCCGTAGGGAGGGCAAGGGCAGCGCTTTGTACCTTAATTCTGAATGAGTATTGGCAATTTTTACAACGGCCTCGCAGCCCCGGTCATAACGGCTGAAGACTTTGCAGCTCTGGCTAAAGCAAAGCTTCACGCCACGCCCCACGGCGCGCCGGGCGCTGGCTTGGATACGGCGCGCGCCGATCCTTCGGATTTCGACCTCAATCCGAGCGCCGATCAGGACTTCGCGTTTCCCGCAAACCTGCGCAGCGCCGCCGTACTGGTCGCCATCGTCGCCCACCCAGAACCGCGCGTACTGCTGACCCAGCGTACGGCAACTTTGTCTGCTCACGCTGGACAAATAGCGTTTCCCGGCGGCACCGTTGATGCCGGCGACACAGGGCCACTGATGACGGCGCTGCGAGAGACCCACGAAGAAATCGGTCTCGACCCGGCTTTGATTGCGCCCGTTGGCTATCTCGACCGCTATCGCACCGGCACCGGCTTCTCGATCATTCCCGTGGTCGGCCTGCTCGAACCGGGCTTCAAGCTGGAACTCAACGCGAGCGAAGTGGAGAGCAGCTTTGAAGTCCCCTTGAGTTTTCTCCTCGATCCGGCCAACCACAAGATCGTCAAGCGGACATTTCAGGGCGTTGACCGTCAATTTTATGCGATTGATCATCAAGGCCGCTATATCTGGGGCGCGACGGCCGGTATAATCCGGAACATGTACGAGAGGTTGAACAGGCCATGATCCGCGTCGTCATCGAAAACTTGCTGCTTTTTCTGACACCGGCTTTTCTTTACTTCGCCTATGTGCTGATCACGGGTGGCGTTGAAGAGGGAAGCGATGGCCAGACCGCCAACCAATCCGGCAACCCGACCGCGGATCTGCTCGAGGGCGCGCCGTACGTCTGGCTGTTCTTTGCCGGTACGGCCCTCGTTCTCCTCATTCTCGTCGCATCCGGATCGAACTCGGGCGGCAAACCCGGCCAGCACTATGCGCCGCCGACCATGAAAGACGGCCGCATCCAGCCCGGACGCATGGAATAGTGACCGCGCCGCGCAAAGATCAACTGCCAACGCTTGAGCAATGCTCGTGGCTGCAAAGCCCGCACGCACAGGCCATTTTAAAAGCACTTGTCTCCTCGGGACACGAGGCGCGCGTTGTTGGCGGCGCGGTGCGTAACGCTCTGATGGGCCTCCCCGTCAAGGACGTCGACATCGCGACCACCGCGACGCCGCCGCAGATTGTCGAGGCGGCCAGCGCTGCTGGCCTTGCAACATTTGCCACCGGCATTGTGCACGGCACCATCACGGTCGTTGCCGATCAACTTCCGTTTGAAGTCACGACCTTGCGGCGCGACGTGGAAACGGACGGCCGCCATGCAAAGGTTGCCTTCACGTCAGACTGGGAGGAAGACGCAAGCCGCCGCGACTTCACCATCAACGCTTTATATTGCGACGCCAGCGGCGCGGTTCTCGATCCCCTCGGCGGATTCGACGACGTGGTCAATCGGCGCATCCGCTTTATCGGCCAGCCTGAAGACCGCATCCGCGAAGACTATCTGCGCATCTTGAGGTTCTTCCGCTTTACGGCACAGTATGCATCGGGTCCGCCTGATGCCGCCGGATTGGACGCCTGCACCGCCCTCAAAGACAGCATCGCAAAGTTATCGGGCGAGCGCCGCCGGGTTGAACTGCTGCGCATTCTCGTAACGCCACGCGCGCCAGAAATTGCCTCGATCATGCAAGACCGCGCGATCCTCGCGCTCGCGTTGGGCGTGCAATCGAACGCTGGCTTGCTCGGCCGCATCTCCGCCATAGAAACAGCCGCGGGGATGGAGCCCGACGCCATTCTGCGATTAGGCGCTGTGGGTCTTGGCCGCGCTGGCGACGCGAACGCATTGCGCGATAGCTTGAAACTGTCGTCCGCTGACTATGAGCGTCTCGCACGCATGGCGATGCCTGACCGCGCGTTCGACCCGGACACCAAGGAACACGACGCCAAAGCTTTCCTCTATCGGCACGGACCACAAAGCTTCCGCGACGGCCTCATGCTCGCGTGGGCACGAGCTGGAGCCGATGCGCATGATCCCGCCAGGCTCGACCGTCTCACATTGGCACAACGATGGCTGGTACCGGCGCTTCCCGTTCGCGGTGCTGACGTGCTCGCATTGGGAATCGAGCCTGGCCCTCTGGTCGGGCGCATCCTGTCGGACTTCGAAGACTGGTGGATCGCGTCCGGATTTCCGATGACGCCGACGCTTCTCGCCAAGCGTCTTCAGCACACGATTACGGTTACCAAATCGTAAATCAGCACTTTGCCACCGCGCAGTTGTCCGCTAAGATCCTATCTTCTTTGTTTAGCGGTCGATTAAGTATTGCGTGAGCTGCTCGAGATGAACTATTCCAACAACGATGCCGAGATCGTCGCTGAAATACGCGCCCGCTCTAGCCGCTTTGTGCAAACCGTGTTTGCCGGTTTTGCCCTGTTGTTTGCAGCACTGGCATTGGGCGCGCACCACGCTCCTGATGCGTTTTCACTGCCTGCCGGCGAAATGCCCCGCATTGCGACTGCGTTTCTTTTTCTCGCGAGCGCCTACACCCTAACGATCTTCGTCTGGGAATGGCTGTTCCAAAAGCCCGCTACCAAAATCTGAAAACGCCTTGCGGCGCTGACTGTCATGGCGGCAACGCAAATCTCGCTGCCGCCGCGGATTGATTTCAGCCGGCAGTCAGGTCACGCGCGGACCTTGCATTTGACGCAGCGCGCTTTCTATCCGGCGCCAGTCGTGAGCACGGTCGGCGGCACCCTGCGCTTCCAAAGCATTGGCTTTCTGCGCGGCTTCGGCGATGGCTTTGGGCCCTAAACTTTCCATGAGCTTTCGCGCGTGATCTTGAATCTCGACAGCGTGCATGTCTCTTGGCTCCTGTTTTAACCAGCCCTCCAAGAGCCAGTTTGATCCTATCCGCCCTGCCGCGCAAGCCCGTAGCGCCAGCTGTTTTGGCACCAATGAACATTTCACCCAGCAGTCTGTCGCAGCGCGCGCATAAGTTTTTGTCACACCGTTGAAACACGAATGCGGTCAGTGACTGTCAAACGAGAACGCAAACAGGAGGCCGCAACGGGATGGATGCTTCCACAGAACCGGCTACGCACATTTACAAGACCGTTTTCATTTCCGACGTTCACCTCGGCACCAAGAGTTCGCAAGCGCCCCTACTACTCGACTTTCTACGTAACATGCGCTGTGAAACATTGTTTCTTGTCGGCGACATCGTCGATCTGTGGAAGGTGAAGCGCGGGCCCCACTGGCCCCAGTCGCACAACGATGTCCTGCAAAAACTGCTCAGAGCCTCGCGCAAGGGCACGCGCGTTGTGTTCATCCCCGGCAATCACGACGAGGGCTTGCGCGATTACTGCGGCATGAGTTTCGGCGGCATCGAAGTGCGCCGCGATTACCTTTACGAGGCCGTCAACGGCCGGCGCTATCTCGTGATGCACGGCGACGAGTTCGACATCGTGGTGCGGTACGCGCGCTGGCTGGCGTTCCTCGGCGACCGCTCCTACGAATTCGCGCTCGCCCTCAATGGCCCACTCAACAAGGCTCTGCGCCGTTGCGGATACGGATATTGGTCGCTGTCAAATTTCCTCAAGCATCGCGTCAAGGGTGCCGTTAACTTCATCGGCGAATTCGAAGAAGCCCTTGTTGCTGAAGCGCGCCGCCGCGGCGCCG
>JANNUW010000367.1:0-1119 GCA_031414095.1 Hyphomicrobium sp.
AAGAGCTGAGCGTCGCGGGGTTCGGTGCTGTTTCAATAGAGACGGTCGAACGGCTGAGCCACGCGCCGTCTGCGCACGATCTGGCCATTGGATTTTGTCAAGGGTCTCCTCTTCGCAGCGAAATTGAAGCTCGCGCCGCGACGCGGCTTACCGAAGCAACGGAGACGGCGACCGAAGCGCTCCTTGCTCGTTTTGGCACCGGGCCGATTGTTGGCAAGATGCGAGCCCATGTCATTACCGCGACCAAGGAGTAGCCACGATGGGCAGAGACAATAGGTGAGCCCTACCGCAGAGCGGTTTAGTGCAATAACTGTTTTGCGACATTCAAGATCACCGGCGGCTTCCCCTTTCCGGCCGACTATTTTTTCGAAAGCGGATGTTCGTCTGACATGCAGCCGAACTAAGCTCAGCTTGTAGCACCGGTATCAATATCGCGCGGACTGCCCTCGCCCGTTCTTGGGTTCTTAAACGGATCAGGTTGACCAAGGAGGGGCGCCAACATGCGTTGCACGGCGCCAAGCAACCCTTGCGTCTCCTTAAAGCGTTGCGACAGATCCTCGATCTGCTCGTCCTTCTTGGTCAGCTGTCCGCGCAGGAATTGGTTCTCACCTTCAAGCCGTTCGACGAACCGCGACATTAGATCGTCGTGGCGCGCGACATCGGGTGGCGACACTTCCCTACTCTTCGTGATTTCGTTGCCGACAGCCGCGGCTGGTCGCGACAGGTCGGGGCTAGTCGGAACTTCGTGTCGTGGTTGCTCATGGCTCAATGGTGCGGCGACGAATGTCGCGGTCTGTCCCGCCACGTCGCGACCGGTCGTGCGTTGGATGAAGGCGGCTTGTTCGCTGACCTGTGCAAGATGTCGTGCGACAGAGTAAGGCGCGACATAGTATTTGTCGCCAAGCGCGGTCGCGACCTTCTGACAATCGAGATGACCGCTTTGGCAATAGCGTTGCAACGTGCGCGTCGTACGGGGATGTCCAGCACGGGCATATCGATCCGCCGCTTCTTCGATGGTCAGGGAATAATCGTAGTCGGGGCCTGTCGCGTCCTGTCGCGCCTGGTCGCTAATTGGCGCGACGTGTCCGTCGTTGTTGTCGTTCATGTCGCCAGTGTATC
>JANNUW010000368.1:0-6595 GCA_031414095.1 Hyphomicrobium sp.
ACCTGGAAAACCGACTTCGCGATATCCAAACCAATCGTTGTAATGCCTTGCATATATACCTCCTTCGAATCATGATCACCACTGCGGCAACCGATCCCAAGATGTTTGCACGCCATGGGCAGGAGCCGTCCACAGCATCAATAGCGGACATTGCAAGCTGATGGAAACTCGGCTCGATGGTTGCGACCAAAAGCGGAAATTTGCTGCCTGAATGGCGTAACTTCTCATTTCTGCGTCATGACAAAAGTGTCATTTCGCCACGATGCCGCTTATGATCCTATATGTTCTAAGACGCAGTTTTCGAATACACAATTTTTGCAAAAATTTTCTTGAAAAAATTTCTAACCAAAAATAATTTGGGCATCATCGTGGGCTATCGAACGGTGGGGACAACTGCACCCCGGGGGTTATTTCAGAAGGGATTTGACTAGTGGGGAGATGACTTAAGGGGCGAATTTGGATAATGTGTCTTCGGGTTGCGAATTCAACATTGTTAGGACAACCTTAGCTGTAAAGGGTCGCGTTGTACGACTCAGCATTCCCTCCTCCGCCAAGCGTGCCCCGATCTCTCTTAATGACAGACCCGAATGCGGAGCTGACGCCATTTCCTTTGCCCGTGAGCAAGCGCGGGGTTCTCTATCTACAATTCGCTTTCGACCCTCGCACCTACCACCGTTGAGTTGACGCTTTTTAACCCTCCCTTTTTTCAGTTTTTCAACCAATCTCGCCTTCTCCAACTGCGAAAAAGCACCTGCAATCTGCCTTATGGCTACTTTCATAGGGTCGGAAGTGTCAGTTAAATCGTCACCTGAGGCGGTGAGTATTCTAACCCCTCGATGTTGTAGCGATAAAATGCCCAACTCCTGCGTGAGGAGATCTCTTGCCAATCGACTCGAGTCTTCTACGAGCACAGTACAAATGCCATCGCTTTCCACCCGATCCAACAGAGCTGCGAACCCCGGGCGGGCCTCAAGGGCGTCTGTGCCCTTTACAGCGGCATCATTGTGAAAACGCGTCCAAAATTGACTCCTCCCCATATTCTCACCAACTCATTGATTTCGTTGGAAAGTTTAGATTTTGTGGAGTTGCGTTTCGCGTCCAATGGTAACCCCTAAGAAAAAGCTGATACCCTAGTATTGTCAATGCAATGCCTTCAATCTCCTGTGGGGTCAATGTTGGACGCGTTTTTACAGACTCGAGGACGCTCCGAGGTCCGATTGAGAGAGCAAAGCGGTCTTCGTTTGATTCCTCTGCAATGTCAGCTGGGCTGGACCACGCTCTATACGGTTCGCCCGGCGTTGTTTGGCCCAGAGGTGCTCACAGACTGACAGATTTCAAAAGGCGGGGCGTATACCTTTGGGCTGGGAAGGTCACCCCTGAAGTTGGGTTCTGTGACGCAGGCGTGGGACGCAGGTTTTAAATCCGTGTGGCCCTGATGGCGGCAGCTTCGTCGGGAGTCAGCACCAGCCGATGACGGGCGATCAGCGCATAGTAGGTGGCCCCAAGTGCCATCCAGCCGATGACCCACACCGAGCCATGAAGAAAACTCTGGGCAAGCACCTGACAGGCAAGCGTCAGAAGGCAGATTCCGATGGTCAGCCATGCACCGCTCTGCCCCATCGGGCTGACAAAGGGGCGCGGCAGTGACGGAAAATTCCGCCTCAGCGCCAGAAACGCCGCCGCCCGTGTCAGATAGGACAACATCGCCGCAAAGACCGCCATGTTCAGCAGCATTCCCCCGATTAGGGCACCGGCATCTTCGAGGCCAAAGGCCACCCGCAGGCCCAACATGATGGCCAGCCCAAGGCCTGAGCCTGCCAGCATGGCAATGACCGGCGTCTTGCGCTGGCCATGGGTCAGCGACAGGACCGCAGGCAGATAGCCCGACCTCGACAGCGCGAAAATCTGCCGTCCCTGGGCAAAGAGAATAGCATGGAAACTTGCGACCAGCCCTGAAAGGGCAATCAATCCGAGAACATTTGCACTGATCCCGCCAAAAATCGCCCGGAACCCGTCCAGTATCGGTTCGCCTGAAGAGCCCAGGGCATGAGCCCCGACACCCTCGACCGCAGGGTTGATCACCGCAATCAGGAAGGCAGTCAGGATCAGCGTAACGATTGCAAGCACGATGCCCCGTGGCAGGTCGCGTACGGGGTCAACGGATTCTTCGGCTACTAGCGGGGTTTCCTCAATCGCCAGATAAAGCCAGACAGCGAACGGCAACGCCTCGAGCATGCCCACCCATCCCATGGGCAGGAACAACCCATGACCTTCGGCCAACTCACTTCCGTCAGCGGCGATGTTCATTGCCCACCGGGGGATATCTATATACGGAAGGGCCACTGCACAGAAAAGGAGCAAGACCGCCAGCGAAGTCAGCGTGATCACCAGCGTAAAGCGGAAGGTCAGCGACACCCCAACCATGTTTAGCAAAAGGAACACAACATAAGTGCCTGTCCAATAAACAGGCTCGGGAATAGTTGGTCCGAAGATCGCCCCAAGATAAGCGCCTATAAAGTAACAGATGACGGCAGGGGTTAGAACATATTCGATGTGTTCGGCCAGACCAGAAAGAAAGCCCCAGAACGGACCAAGTGCAAAGCGGGCAAAAGGATATGACCCGCCACTTAACGGCAAAGCAACATTCATTTCTGCAATCGAAAAGGACAGGGCCAGAAACATCAGCGCCATAATGCCTGCGGCAATCAGCATGCCGCCCCAGCCGCCAACGGCAAGGCCCAGATTCCAGCCTGAAAAATGACCCGAGATGACAGCTCCTACCCCAAGCGCCCAGATCGACCAGACACCAGCGTGTCGGCGAAGACCGCGTTTTTCAAAATAGGCCGGCGCAACCTCGACATAGGTTGCGGCAAGGATTGAGTGTTTGGATATTCTTAGGTCGTTCATCTATTTTCCCCCCTGAATAGTGTGACTGTTCAAGGCCTGAAGCTATTCAGCCGCTAGCATTTGAGACGGTAATTTGGTCTTGGCTGCTTTTTTATCTGTTGAAGTCGAAGGTCTCGGCTGATTTTTATTTTTACTGTTGGATTCGATGGTAAAATTTGGATTGTCGACTTTCTGGGCCACAAATTTTCCAGATGCAGTGTCATAAGTCATTTCCGTCCGGTAACCCCTGAATTCCTCAAACCGTTTCATGCCTGAACTCCGCTAGTTAAGTTTTCATTGCGAGGGTAGTGACGTTCCCCGGTGTCGACTCACCAGTCCAGATATTGCCCAGCGAAGCAGTCAGCTAATGTTGAGATCGCCCACAGTACAGGCTGGTTCCCCGGTTCTCTGAGAGTTAGGTACCGGGGGAACCAGCAAAGATTTTGATTTCAACGGTGCGGGGATGGATCCTCATGTGGCTCGGCTGGGCTCTTCCGAGGGCCACTACGTTAATCCCCATGTCGTCGAGAAGAGAACGATCATGCGTGCGTAAATACTTGATTTCCTGCTTGGCGGCTTGTTTCTGGCGAAGCGCTTCAAGCCTTAACTTGAGCCAGGCAAACACCGTCGCAGGCTTAATCTGCTGAGCTGGTTGGAACTGGACGGCATCTGCAGGATTAGCGTACATTGTGGTTCACCTAGGTTGTACTCGGCCCTTCGTTATGGTGGACAATCAGCTGATGGGGGGAGACTAGCCGGGTGGTGCAATTCATCCGGCAGATCAACGTCAGATCAGCATCAGAGTCCGTAAAAAATGAAGCCGCCGCCACAAAATCTACACGTCAGCCCCCCTACAGAGGGTGCCAATCCTGTGTATATTGGACTTCTTGGGGACTTTTTGATCAAGCCGATGGATGATCGCTTATTGATGATCACCAACAAAAAAAACCGAGCAATGCTAGCCATTATGTCTCTTTCACCGGGTGGGCGGACGACCCGAGAGCGGCTCCGTGGGCTTTTGTGGGGCGACCGCGAAGAGGAGCAAGCTCGTGGCAGCCTGCGCCAATCACTTGCCGTGCTTCGTAAAGAACTCGGGGAGGTGGAATCGCTCGTTCTGCAGACCCGGGATGACGTGGTAGGCTTGCGTCTGGGGACAGTCCGCGTTGATGCAGTCGAGTTCCTCAAGCGGTCTGATGCAAACGATCTTGTCTCACTCCGGCAGGCGGCCGTACTCTATCGTGGAGAGCTCCTCGCTGACACCTCAATCAGCGACTCAGGCTTCGATGAGTGGCTTTCCGCTGAGCGGCGTCGGCTGGCCGAAAAGGCGATTGAGATGCTAGAAAAGCTGAGTGCCCTGGAAACTGGGCCCGCCCGCGTCGAAGTTGCTAGACGCCTTGTGGATTTGGCCCCCCTGCGAGAGGCGTCCCATCGCGCCTTGATGCAGGCCCACACTGAGGCTGGTGAGACAGCTCTTGCTCTTCAGCAGTTTGAGGTGTGCCGATCTATCCTGAAATCTGAATTTGGCGTCGAACCAACGGCAGAAACTCTAGCTATACGCACGGCCATCGCAAAAAGGAAAGTCAGTCCACTGGCGTCCCCAGCATTGGTGAACCTTGGTAAAAGCGGCCGGCCACTCAGCGTTCCTGATTACAAACCTTCTATCGCAGTCCTGCCCTTCGCCAATCTGAGTGGTGATCCGCAAGAGCAGTATTTCGTTGATGGCCTGACCGAAGATTTAATCACCGATCTCTCGCGAAATGTCGGATTGTTTGTAATCGCTCGCAATTCGACCTTTGCCTACAAGGGCAAATCCTCGGATATCCGTCACATCGCACGTGAACTTGGTGTGCGTTATGTGCTGGAAGGCAGCGCCAGGCGGGCGGCAGGGCGAGTGCGCATCAATGTCCAACTCATCGACGCCATCGGCGGCGGACACATGTGGGCGGAGCGTTTTGACCGAAATCTCGAAGACATCTTCGCCGTGCAGGATGAAGTGACGGCAAAGATTGTCGAGGCGCTGGTCGGCAGGCTGGTGGCGGCACCGATGCGCAACAGACCCAAAAGCTTGGAAGCATACGACCTTTGTATCCGAGCCAGAATATTGACAGAGGTATCACCGCAGGCTTCGCAGGAGGCTTACTTGCTGCTCCGGCAGGCGTTAGAATTTGATCCAGATTATGCAGAAGCGCACCGTCGACTTGCACTCAACCTTTTGTTCGGATGGGTACACTGGGGGGAGCCGATGAATCCGAACCGGCATTTGAGCATGGAGGCTGCGGAAAAAGCCGTAGCACTCGACCCAAATGATGCAGGGAATCATACTATTCTTGCTTATATGCTAGCTTATGAACACCGTTGGGCAGAATCAGAAAAGGCTTTTGCGGTTGCACTTCAGCTTGATCCAAACAACGCAGATGCCTGGGCGTTGTTGTCGGATGTTAGTTCGCTAGGCGGTCGGCCACTTGAGGGCATTGACCAGATCGACAGAGCATTGCGGTTGAACCCGCAGCCGGACAGCTGGTACTACCTGTTGCTTGGGCAAGCTCAATATGCGGCACACCAATATGAGGCCGCCGTAGAAACGCTATGTAATGAAAAAACCTATCGAACCATGTCGCGTCGCCACCTGGCGGCAAGCTTGGCCCAACTCGGGCGGCTGGACGAGGCGCGGCGGGAGGGGAAAATGTTCATGTTAAACAGCCCGCGCTTCACAATCAGTCATTGGTCCGCCACACAGCCCTGCCGCGATGAGGTGACGCTCGCCCATATCGTAGACGGGTATCGCAAAGCGGGGCTTCCGGAATGACTGCGCATGGCCCAAACCGGACTTTACCGTCGTCTTTGACCAACCGTAGAATATCTTGAATTACTGAGCACTCAGTTGGCCTAATGCAGCAGACTGTTGCTACTTGCCTGCAAACCCGATTTGCGCCAAATTCCATCCCGTTAAACTGGTCATTCGGGGGTGTCAGTTGAATACTCAGGGAGGTTACAAGATGACTATTTCCAGTGTTGCTCGTTTTGGTGTTGCGGCAGTGATTGCGTTTGTCTGTATGGGGCCGGGGATCGGCACAGCGAATGCCGATGACGTCCCGAAGGCCGACATAGAGGCCATGCGGAAGGCGCTCGCCAAGTATGAAGACCCTTACGTTGCCGTCCGCGATCTTTATTTGTCGACTGTGGGCTGCGTCCACTACGACGGTACGAAAATGGAAGGGCATATGGACTATCCGAAAGGGGCCATGGGCGTACACTTCGTCAACTTGACCGTGCAAGGCCCACCCGATCCGCTGAAGCCGAATGTGCTGATCTATGAGCCAGATCAAGGAAAACTCAAATTGGTTGCGGTCGAATGGCTTGTGCCTCTGACTGCCGCCAAGGAGCGGCCAAGTCTCTTGGGCCAGCTCTTCCAGGGTCAGATGGAAGGCCACGAACCACTCATTCCCCAGGGGTTCCATCACTATGATCTGCATGCCTGGCTGTTCAAGGATAATCCTGAAGGCATGTTTAGCCCAACCAATCCTACGGTAACCTGTGACGAAGCACAGTTCGTGCTACTCGAGAAACCCACAAAGCTGGTCCCGAAAAAGTAAGGGAACGATGGCTGGCGGAGAGAGGATTGCTCTCCGCCTCGCTGTCGATGTGCTCCCCTTAGGGGACAATGTTTTCAAATCTGTAACTCACGGCTACGTGGTGCGTACCGGATCAA
>JANNUW010000369.1:0-1334 GCA_031414095.1 Hyphomicrobium sp.
AGCGTGCTCAGCGTTTTCAAGTCCTGCACGCGAATGGCGCGGCGGCCGACCTTGTCTTCGTAGGCGGGGCCGATGCCCCGGCCCGTGGTGCCGATCTTGCCGTCGCCGGCCGCCTCTTCGCGGATGACATCGAGTTCGCGATGGAGCGGCAGAATAAGTGTCGCGTTTTCGGCGATGCGCAGGTTATCGCGCGTGATTGACACGTTCTGCGCAGCGAGCTTCTTGATCTCCTCGCACAACGCCCATGGATCGACGACAACGCCATTGCCGATGATGCCGAGCTTACCAGGCCGCACGACGCCTGACGGCAGAAGTGACAGCTTGTAGGTATTGTCGCCGATGACGAGCGTATGGCCGGCATTGTGTCCGCCCTGGAAACGCACGACGACGTCGGCGCGTTCAGACAGCCAGTCGACGATTTTGCCTTTACCTTCGTCGCCCCATTGGGCACCAACAACGACCACGTTTGCCATGCGATTTAAACCTGCATCTCACAAGAATAGGCCCCAGCCTCGAAAGTCGAGCCAGGGCCATGAACTTTCCCGGCCTTATAGCGCAGATTCGGGCTCTGCAATGCGGAAAGCAGCGACCTTTTCGCGGACCTTTGAGGCACTGGGTGGCCGTTAAGTGATAGCAAGCCCAAGGATTCTGATGGTGTGCCCCTCTGGTGATTCGTCTCAAACGATCACCCTATCGCACTCAGATGCCGTGCGAGAGCCGTCCACACCATCAGAATTTTATAATTCGCAGCATTCGTAGGTCGCACAGCGCGCCCAATTTCTTGCGTTCCGGACGGGGTGGCGAACGCAGTGAGACGCGCCGAGCCGGATCACGTCCAGGCAAGTTTAAGCAGCGCCTCTTTTGAACACTGGCTGGCCAATTGACCGCTGCCTGTCCTATACTGTGGCTTACGTGAGAGCCGTCAGCGCTGGAGCAGGAGACAATATGCTAGTTTTTGCCGATCTCTGGCGCGGACACCCGATCAACGAAAGCGTGCAGACGCCATGCATTGCGCCCCATGATCTGACCAATATGGCCGGCGAGGCCGTGCAGGCGGGCTATCCCGTGTTCCACAATCAGTGCGCCATCCGCATGGGGGTTGCGCTGCGCCGCGCTGGCGTGCAGCCCGCCCAACTCGGCCGTACGGCCACCTGTTCAGTGCATCCAGCGAGCGAGATGCACATTATCAACGCGTCCGCGCTCGCTCATGCGATTGCCGGCGCCAAGATCGAGGGGCTGGGTCCGCGCGAGATTATTTCGGGTGCCGATGCGGCCGAGTTCTATCCGAGAATTTATGGCCGTACCGGTATCCTCTTCATCCAGGACTATTGGCA
>JANNUW010000370.1:0-2055 GCA_031414095.1 Hyphomicrobium sp.
ATCAACTTGTCGGCGCGCTGGGCGAGGGCCGTCAGCGAGTAGCAAGACACCAGCATCGTCTGGGTGAAGTTGGCTTCGCTCGTGTCGACGTAGCGGCCGTCGAGCTCGTTCTTGTCGGAGAACGCAATGGCGTGGACGAGAAAGTCGAGCCGGCCCCAGGTGCGCTCGAGCGTAGCGAACAACTCGTCGACCGAAGCCTTGTCGGTGACGTCGCACGGCAGGACCACTTTGGAGCCGAGTTCGACCGCCAGCGGCTCGACCCGCTTCTTCAGCGCATCGCCTTGATAGGTCAGAGCGATTTCGCCGCCCTGCGCGGCCACAGCCTTGGCTATACCCCAGGCGATCGAGCGGTTATTGGCGACCCCCATAATCAAGCCGCGCTTCCCGGCCATGAGATTACCGGTTGGCACGCCTGCCCCCGCGTCCTTATCCGCCATCGGCTGGCTGTCCTTCGCTTTTTGAGTTTTATTTTGGCGCATCCTACACAAATGCGCCCCGCGGTCCAGATGGCCAAACGCACGCACGCAAGCGCCGTTTGGACTGCGTGATAGGGTTAATCGTCAGCCCGCCCCCGCTGAACTTCCTTTTGCTTATCAAAAGCCTGTTGTGCGCTCAAAATATCGAAAATATTGACTTCGACCCAGTCGTCGAGTGCCCGGACCAATCCCGATAGACGCTGACCAAGGCTCGTCAGGCGATAATCGACGCGCGGGGGAACCTCCGCATATGATTGGCGCGAAACAAAACCGTGCCGTTCCAAGTTCCTGAGAGTCTGGATCAGCATTTTTTCGGAAATACCATCGAGGTGCCGGCGGATTTCGGACGTACGCTTGGCTCCGTCCGACAACGAATGAACCACCAGGAGAACCCATTTTTCCGCAAGCAAATCAAGTACATCCCGCGAAGGGCACTTAGCATTGAAGACGCAGGGTTTCAGCATGGGCAAGCCTTTGCTCCACTCACTTTTTGATACTTACCAAAAAGTATGTACTATTTCAACAGTAAGTGTTTTGTTAAATGTCATCCGCTCGAGCATGTTGCCCGTCTGCCGTCGCGAGGCAGGCCGGCCCAAACCAGGAGATCAAGCATGAAGCTCTATTACGCCCCCGGAACCTGCGCGCTCGCCGCCCACATCATTGCGCGGGAAACCAACACGCCTATCACACTGGTCAAGACCGATATCCGCTCCAAGACCTATGAGGGCGGTGGTGATTTTACCAAAATCAACCCGCTCGGCTACGTGCCGGCCCTTCAACTCGACAACGGCACCATTCTCACCGAGGGCCCGGCTGTCCTGCAATACATCGCCGATAAGTCGGGCAGCCAAACCGTATCGCCGGCGGCGGGGTCCGACGATTATTACAGAATGCTCGGCTGGCTCGGATTTGTAAGCTCCGAGATGCACGGTCCATTCGGCACCCTGTTCAATCCCAACATGCCCGACGGCGCCAAGGAACTAGCCAAGACTCGCATCGCATCGAGGCTCAAGGTTCTGGACGAGCATTTGGCCAGCACCGAGTACCTGGTGGGCAAGAAATTCACACTGCCCGATGCCTACGCTTTTGCCGTCCTCGGCTGGGCACCCATGATGAAGATCGATCTCTCGGGCTATCCCAATGTGCAGGCCTATGCTGCGCGCATTTCCGCGCGGCCGGCCGTAAAGACAGCCATGAGCGAAGAGGGTCTGCTCAAGGCCGCCTGATCTAAATACGCGAAAACTGCCAGAGCGAGCTTGGCTTGCTCTGGCCTGTAACCTCAGCCACCCAGCTGCCAACGTCCGCCCGGCAGGCGGCAGGCGGTGCTTTCCGTTCTCTTGGTCGTAAGCCCCGTCGTCAGCAGCAGGATCACATGCCGGCAGATTTGGCCGTCATCGTTGCGGAATGACGAGACCGGGCGCACCAATCCCGATAACCTCCCATTGGACCGCGCCCAAACGTAAGCCTGGCCATCGCCGACGCCATTGAGCGCCAAGTGTACGCTGGCAAGCGCTGCAATCTCATCACTCTCGTCGAGTGCCGAGGTCGGGCCCGCAATCAGACCAGCAAATTTTGGACG
>JANNUW010000371.1:0-9947 GCA_031414095.1 Hyphomicrobium sp.
CAAGATTGTCTCAGGCAACGGTTTTCCTTAACAAAACGTAAAAATAAACGATGTATATGCCCGTTAAATTCTGTGATTAGGCGGCGATATCGTTGATTGCGAAGGTGACGCTAACGATTAATTCAATTTAAGAGTGTAACCTCCTAAGCTATTGGAGGATCTTCGATGGCAACCGGGGCACAGCAACGTTTAGGTCAGAGTACGCACGAAGACGATCTTCGGCAGCTCGCGACGATCAGCTCAGCGGGCATAACGCTGGCCGGTATTTTGTTGCTCGTGATCATCGCCTACGCAGGCTGGACATCTAATCAGAGTTCGACAGCGCGCGAGCGCACGCTCGTGCAAAATGCACTTGATCGAGGCATTGCCCGGGTGCTGAACGAACAAAAGAGTGTGGCTTGGTGGGACGACGCGGTTGCCAATACCGGCGCGGTGCAACTGGATGCCGAGTGGATCCACATCAACTTCGGTGTCTATCTCACCGAAACGTATGGCCATGACGAGGTCTACATTCTGAACGCCGAGAACAAGCCGCTTTATGTATTGTCCAACGGCGAGCGTGTGACTGAAACTGAAATTAAGCCCGATAGAGTGGTGCTGCTGCCGGTCATTGAACAGGTTCGCAGGGACCCGAAGTCGTCAGCCGCAACGGTTCCACCGCTGAAGGCGAGACCCGACGCGTTCGGCGCAGACCAGAGCAATTATAAAACCATAGGTGGGCCAGTGGAAACGGCGCACTGGGCTGGCCACATTCTGCCCGTCGATGGCAAGCTTGCTGTTGTTGCAGCGCTGACGATCGTTCCAAACGTCGATAAGGCGCTTCTCAAGGGCGAGCCGAACTTGCTCGTCAGCGTAACTTACATCGACGATGAGTTCGTGACTGGCATGGGCCGCTCGCTGCTGCTCAATGATTTGGCTTTGACAAAGGAAATCGACAAGCGAGATGGTATGGTGTCCGAGGCTTTTACGGCCGATGACGGGACGCTCAGCGGCTATCTGTCGTGGACCACCGAACAGCCAGGACAGGTCCTGCTGCACATCATCTTGCCGCTCGTAGCGCTGGGCGTTCTCGCGGTGGCGAGCCTTGCTGGCGGCATGTTGGGGCGGCTGCGCCGATCGTCGAACGATTTGGCCGAACAGGAGCAGCAGTCGCGCCACGATGCGCGTCACGACGCTCTGTCGGCGCTTCCCAACCGGGCTCATTTTGCGGAGCGGCTGTCGGAGGTCCTGGCCAGCATTGGCGGCGATGAAAATCAGCAAGTGCTGGTCGGCTATATTGACGTCGATCATTTCAAAGACGTCAACGATACGCTGGGCCACCAAGCCGGCGACGAACTCATCAAGGCTGTCGCGCAACGCTTGAATTTGATGATGCGGGCCGACACTCTCCTGTCGCGCTATGGCGGCGATGAATTCGCGATCTTCTGGCGCTGTTCCAGACCCAACGCCGGTGCGGCACTTGCGCAACGCATCGAGCAGGCCTTCGAGGGGCAATTTATCGTCAATGGTAAAGGCATGCAGGTCACGGCTTCAGCTGGGATCACCATTTCCCCAATCGGGGGCACCACTGTTGACGAGATGATGCGCCAGGCAGATATCGCGCTTTACGAAGCGAAAGCCCAGGGCCGCAATCGCTCTGTCTTTTTCTCCGACGACATGGCCCGCAGGGTCGAGGAACGCCGCGCCATAGAGCTCGACTTGCGCATCGCGCTCGATGACGACCTCTTACGTCTGAATTATCAGCCGATCATCAATTCGAGCACCGGCGCAATTATCGGCATGGAAGCGTTGCTGCGCTGGAGTCATCCCGAGCTGGGCGAGATGCCGCCGGCGACCTTCATTCCAATTGCCGAACAATCGGGCTTGATGCCGGAACTCGGCGAGTGGGTGCTGGCGCGGGCCATGAGAGAGCATCGCAACTGGCCTCAGCTGCAGATTTCAGTAAACCTGTCACCGGTTCAGTTCCGTCAAAACGGCCTGGAAGAGCTTTTGCAGCGCTTGGTTCGCAAGCATCAGGCGGACCCGCGATACTTTGTCCTTGAGATCACCGAAGGCGTACTCATGGAATCGAGCGATCGCACCAGCCGCACACTCGACGCGATTCACAAGATGGGGTTCATGACCGCACTTGACGACTTCGGCACCGGCTACTCGAGCCTTGCCTACCTGTGCAATTTCCGCTTCGATAAAATCAAGATTGACCGCTCGTTCGTCAGCGGCATGTCGAAATCGGTCAGCTATGAAAAAATTGTGCATGCCATTATTGCGCTCGGCAAGGGGCTAGGCATGACCATCGTGGCCGAAGGCGTTGAAACGGAGGACGAGGTCAAAGCCATGACCAGCCTTGGATGCAGCGAACTGCAAGGCTACTACTTCTCGCGGCCCCTTGAACGCGACGCCATGCGCGAACTACTGACGAACCACATCGCAAAGCCCATTGACGCGCGCGTGCCCAGCGTCGCACTGTCGGTCGCTGGCTGATCCGCGGTTGCCATCGAACTGCGTGAAATGAACAATGGAACGCTGCATCGCATGGCCGCTCAATCGACGGACAATCCCGCAGCGGGCGCTGGCTCCAGCAATGCCGATTTCCAATGGTCGGAATTTGATCCGCAAGCCTATTTTGAGCATTACTACGGTGAGCCACACGCCGATGACGATTTCGTCACGCTGTGTACAGCGCAAGCGTTGGCAGCCATGCCTCAAGCTAGCCACGACCTCGATATCGTCGACATCGGCACCGGCCCCAACCTCATTCCGTTCCTTTGCGCCCACCCGCGCGCGCGCGCGCTGACCGCCTGGGAATTCTCAGCGAGTAACGTGACTTGGCTCGAGAACGAGTTACAGCGCGAAGCCTTGCGTCCGCAATGGCAGCACTTCTGGGATGTAGCGCGACGGGGGTATGGAGACGCTTGGTCGCTCAGCGCGAACCCAATGCCAGATCTGCGCTCTAAGAGCCGTGTCGTGCGCGGCTCGATTTTCGAGCTGCCTGAGCGCCGGTGGGACGCAGCTACCATGTTCTTTTGCGCTGAATCGATCACCGCCAAAGTTGATGAGTTCGAAGCGGCGATGGCGGCCTTTGCCAGTTGCGCAAAGCCTGGCGGCTTGCTGGCCGGAGCTTTTCTTGTTCAGTCCGACGGCTACGAAGTCGAGGGGCTGCGTTTTCCGGCGCTGCGCCTCAGTGCGGATGCGATCGCGGCTGTGCTTGAAAAGTATGCGTCGAACGTTTCCGTCCGCCGCATCGGCATTGTGGATGAGGAAATTCGCAGCGGTTATTCGGGGTGCGCGTTCCTGACCGCGACGGCGCGCTAGCTAGTCGTTCAAAGCGAACTGCAGCAGAACGGTGCGCTGCATGAACTTGTTGAAGTTGTCATCCGAGATCAGCGTCAGCACGGTTTCGCCGCGGCTGCCGCGCGACACGGCTAGGCCTTCCATGTTGTCAATTTCCTGATTGAGATCGGCTTCCAGCAATACATCGCCTGCGAGCGTCGCGCCGGGCTTGATGCTTTCTGCCTTCACAACCCGCAAA
The DNA here is from genome assembly GCA_031414095.1 of Hyphomicrobium sp. Classification (GTDB taxonomy): domain Bacteria; phylum Pseudomonadota; class Alphaproteobacteria; order Rhizobiales; family Hyphomicrobiaceae; genus JANNFX01. The sequence goes on from JANNUW010000371.1 coordinate 3,530, forward strand.
CGCATCTTGACGCCTTCCATCCATCGGAAGCGGCGCTCCAATACAATGAGGCGTCCGTCACTCAGGCTCGCGATGTCGGTGATGTCGTAGCCGCCCATATCACCAAGGGCCAGTTGACGGGGAACACCGTTTTGCCAGATCCAGCCAAAAATTTTTCCATCCGATGATTTCGCGCGCTCAGCAAATGCGATCATGCTGCCGTTGTTGGGCCCGCCCGTCAGAACGGTGACGGACTCGAAGCCATCGACGCGCATGGCTTTGGCTTCTGCCGGCATGTCGATGTAGGCCGACGGCGGTGCGACGCCGTCGGCGGACGATGTAAAGCGCCCGATGCGGTCGTTCTGTTCAAATGCAATCAGGAGAGACCCGTTGCCCGGTGTGCCGCCCGTCAGCACGACGGCTTCAGCGTCGCGGTCCCGGTTGCGTTTCAACGCCGAGCCGTCGCGGGCTTTGAGCGGCCCCGAACGCGCGGCGGATACGCCGATAGGGCTGTCGCCCTGATAAATTACGCGGCCCTCCAGCCACGAGCCGGCGTCGGATACGGCAACAAACGATTGACTGTCGTGGCTGAACGCCAAGCCCGACCAGCCACCGAAACTCAGTGATGTCGACGTCAGCACCAGGCCGCCACGCCAATCCAATTTGCCGAAGCGCTTTTTAGCCGGTTGCTGTCTGTCGAAAAACGCGAGCGGCGTGGCTTTAATCTCGATCGATTGAACTTTCAGCACCGTAGTATCGGGCTTCATCTGCGCCAGCGCGAGCCCGGCCCATGCGACGACGCCGACGCTCGCAGCAATTGCCACGCGCCGCCAGCCGCCGGTGGAGCGCACACGTGTCATCGTTGAAGCCCACCCGCAGGTGTCATCATCCTCGGGACAAGCCCACTGCTGCCCGGTTGACAACGCTCCTGCAAATTCCCGTCATGGCCGCGAAGGCGGCCATCCACGACACGTCTCCGCGGGGGGAGTCGTCGAACTTGAAGGGAGCTGCTGCAACAGGCAATTTCATCAGCACAACTGAGATCGTTGATGCTTGTCGTGGATGGCCGCCGTCGTGCTCCGCACGCAGCCGCGTGACGCGGCCATGACGTGGGAGTGGAGAAGTCTTGGTTGGCAAAAACAAAATCTTTGCCCGCTTCGTGTTCGGCTAAATCGTAAACGTCTTTTCCCTTTATCATGCAACGATCCGCCGTCTGTGCCGAAAATCTAAACCGGTTAGCGTTGGCCCCCTTACGAGGAGCCATTTTTCCGCTCGTTGCGCAGTTGGGGCTGGCGTTTGCTGTTGCAGCGTCATGTTTGTTTGAGGCGTCCGAGATTTTTGCACGATGGGTCCTCGGGACAAGCCCGAGGATGACAAACTTTTTGAATCGCCCACAGGTCAATGCAGCCGGCGCCGGCCTGTCGGCCGCGCGATGACTTTGGGCTTTTCTTCGAACAGTTCGACGAGCTTGTCGGTCATGGCACCTGCAAGCTCGCTTGGATCGGTGATCGTCACGGCGCGTTTGTAATACCGCGTAACGTCGTGGCCGATTCCGATGGCTAGGAGTTCGACCGGCGAACGGTTTTCGATTTCGGTGATGACTTGGCGCAAGTGGTGCTCCAGATAGCTGCCCGAGTTGACCGACAACGTCGAGTCGTCGACCGGGGCGCCATCGGAAATCATCATCAAAATACGGCGCTGTTCGGGCCGCGCCAGAAGTCGCGCGTGCGCCCAAGTCAGCGCTTCGCCGTCGATGTTTTCCTTAAGTAAGCCTTCACGCATCGTGAGTGCGAGAGACCGCTTGGCACGCCGCCAGGGCGCGTCGGCCTGCTTGTAGATGATGTGGCGCAAATCATTCAGCCGGCCGGGATCGCCGGGCTTACCCGCCGCCAGCCATTGCTCGCGCGCTTGCCCGCCCTTCCAGGCCCTCGTCGTGAAGCCGAGGATTTCAACTTTGACGCCGCATCGCTCCAGCGTGCGCGCTAAGATGTCGGCACAGCACGCAGCGACCATGATCGGGCGGCCGCGCATGGAGCCGGAATTGTCGAGCAGCAGTGTCACAACGGTGTCGCGGAATTCCGTGTCGCGTTCGCGCTTGAAGGACAGCGCGTGCATGGGATCGATGATCACCCGCGTCAGGCGCGCTGCATCGAGCACGCCTTCTTCGAGATCGAAATCCCAGGCGCGGTTCTGCTGGGCTAAGAGCCGCCGCTGCAACCTATTGGCGAGGCGTGCGACGACGTTCGACAGGTTTTTCAGTTCCTTGTCGAGGAAGGCGCGCAGGCGATCCAGTTCTTCGGGAGTCGAGAGTTGTTCGGCATCAACCTCTTCGTCGAAGGTGCGCGAAAAAACCTTGTAGCCGAAATTTTCTGGCGCATTGAGCACCGACATGTTGGGTTGCCAGGGCTCGGCCGTTTCGGCTTCCTCAAGGCTGTCGCTATCGCGGTCGTACTGATCAGTGTCGGCGATATCGGACGTTTCTCCGGTCTCGCCCTCCTCGCTCTCCTGAGGTGGCTCGTCGGCTTCGTCGTCCTTGCCCTGCGCGGCGTTGTCTTCGCTGTCGCTGTCTTCTTCCCCGCCTTGAGGTGCTTCCTCGGGGTCGCTGGTGCTGTCTTCGCCCTGCTCGTCGCCTTCTTGCTCGGTCAGCTCCATGGCGCTCAGAAGATCGCGGATCAGGCGGCCAAAGCCAGCCTGATCCTCGATCATGCGATCCATTTTCTTGAGCACTTTGTTGCCGCGCGTTTCGATCAGCGGCCGCCAGATGTCGACAAGGGCGCGGGCAGCGTCGGGCGGCGGCTGGCCCGTCAATCGCTCGCGCACGTAGAGGGCGAGCGCATCTTCGAGCGGCGCTTCCTCGCGCGAGGTGACGTTGGCAAAGCGGCCATGGGCGTATTGATCGGCGCATTTGGCGCTCAAGTTGCTCGCCATACCAGGCATACGGTTGGCGCCGACGGCTTCGACGCGCGCGCGCTCGACGGCCTCGAATATCGCGCGCGCATCACCCGCGGCTGGTGCTAATTTGCGGTGGATTTTATCATCGTGGCACGCGGCCGTGAGCGATAGGCTGTCGGCCCAGCCGCGCACGATGGCAATCTCGCGCTGGGTCGGAACACGCGATGGCTCGGGCAGAGAGATATGCTTGCCATCGATCGTAGGCTTGGCGGGGCTATAGTCGACATCGACCTCACCATCGCCTGCAATCGCGCGGCACGTCAACGCGAGCGCGCGCTTGAACGGCTCGGCCGGTGCTTCTTTGCGTTTTGGTGTCGTGGTCATCGGCGGCGCATGCTTTCGGCCGCTCAACTCAACGCGACGTTGGCGGTGCTTTCGGCGAGTTCTTCGTTGAACGAGCGTTGATAGAACTCGGCGACCAGCGGGCGTTCGAGTTCATCGCACTTGTTTAAGAATGTGACGCGGAAGGCAAAGCCGATGTCGCCGAAGATTTCGGCATTCTCCGCCCATGTCATGACCGTGCGCGGGCTCATGACGGTCGAGAGATCGCCATTGATGAAGGCCGAGCGCGTCAGATCGGCGACGCGCACCATGCCCGAGACTTGCTTGCGTTTGGCGTCGGTCTTGTCAAAGCTCTTGACCTTCGACAGCACGATTTTAGCTTCGTCGTCGTGCGACAGATAGTTGAGCGTGGTCACGATCGACCAGCGGTCCATCTGGCCCTGGTTGATCTGCTGGGTGCCATGATAGAGGCCCGACGTATCGCCCAAACCGATCGTGTTCGTGGTCGCAAACAGCCGGAACGCGGGGTGCGGGCGGATTACCTTCGACTGGTCGAGCAGCGTCAGCTTGCCCGACACTTCCAGCACGCGCTGTATAACGAACATCACGTCTGGCCGGCCAGCGTCGTATTCGTCGAATACGAGTGCAGTGTTGGATTGCAGGCAAAATGGTAGAATGCCTTCGCGGAATTCGGTGATCTGCTTGCCGTCTTTGAGCACGATGGCGTCTTTGCCGACGAGATCGATACGCGAAACGTGGCTATCGAGATTGACGCGGATGCACGGCCAGTTGAGGCGTGCCGCAACCTGCTCGATGTGGGTCGATTTACCGGTGCCGTGGTAGCCCTGCACCATCACGCGGCGGTTGTGCTTGAACCCCGCCAGGATCGCGAGCGTCACATCCTTGTTGAACAGATAGTCGGGATCGAGATCGGGAACGTGTTCGCTCGACTGGGCGTAAGCGGGCACTTCGAAGTCGCTATCGATGCCGAACAATTGCCGGACCGAGACTTTCATATCGGGCAGGCCAGCGCCCGCAGGTGATGCTTCAGATTGCGCGCGCATGATTACCTTTTTTGCCGGACAGGCGGGTGGGGATCGTCAGCGTCCTAACACCCTCGAATATTGGGTACGGTCAAACCAACCCAGCCGTTTTAAGATAATTATAGGCTTGGATGATTTCGCGCAACTTCTCCTCGGAGCGCGTGTCACCGCCGTTGGCGTCGGGGTGGTGGAGTTTAACCAGCTCCTTGAAGCGGGCCTTGACCTCGATTTTTGAGGCGGAGACCGCCAGACCGAGTGATTCAAGCGATTTTTTCTCGAGCGGGCGCACGATCCGGCGGCCCTCGGCGGCCTGCGCGCGGGCTTTTTCCTCCCGCCAGGCGAAGAATTCATGGGGATCTTGCGGCCCCTTGCCACGGCGGCCCCGGGTGGTGGGATCGGCGCCGACGCCCTCGCGCGTCGATTCGCCCTTGACGCCCGCGCCCATTTTCCACGTCGGCCGGTGGCCGGTCATGGCATCTTTTTGGAAGTCGGCGACTTCGCTGTCGTTCATGCCGTCGAAATAGTTGTACGACTGGTTGTACTGCCGGACATGGTCGACGCAGAAATGGAAGAACTGGCCATCGTGGCCACGGCCTTTGGGCGCGCGATGGGGTCCGGGCTTTTCGCAGCCTTTCCACTGGCAGGGCGGCTGGCGCTCACGGGCAGCGCGTTCTGCGGCTTCTGCCTCGCGCGCCGTTGAGACGCGGATTTTGTCGAAATATTTGGACGTGCTTTTCATGGGTCTCAGTATGAAGTGTGGGCGCGCGCCAGACAAGGACCCAGAACTCAGGCGTCATTGAGGTGTGTCCAATAGCGCGCAACGGTCGAGGCAGCTATGAGGTGTGCGGGAACGCACTCTCACATGGTGAAATTTAAGGGAACGTCAATGACAGCCGAGCAACGCATTCGCGAAAAATTAATGGTGGCGCTCGAGCCAACCCGCCTTGACGTCATCAACGAGAGCGAACTCCACGCCGGGCATCGCTCGTCGCCGGGAACGGGCGAAAGTCATTTTCGTATTCTGATCGTGTCGCCCCGATTTGCCGGCGTCTCCCGCCTAAGCCGCCATCGCCTGGTCAACGAAGCGCTAGCCGATGAATTAGCAGGGCGTGTCCACGCGCTGGCACTGGCAACGTATGCGCCGGAAGAGAAGATCGCATGAAGGCGAGGGCGGAGCTAGCTGCTAGATTTTCACCGGCTCGTCAAAGCTGCCGGCTTCGTTGAGCCGCCTTTCGTACTCGGTCAACGATAGATGATGGCCACCGCGCTTGTGGAAATAAACTTGGCGCGCGAGAAATTGCAGCGGTGGCGTGCCGAGCATCACATTGATGAGCGCGTTGGGCGGCGCGTGATCGAGTGCAAAGCGTAGCGCTTTCTTGACGGCGAAATTTGGCATTTCCCTCGCCATGACGACTTCAGGAGCTGGTCCGAGCGATTGCAGATGGTCGGCCACCGCCTGGTGGCGTGACGCCGGCATACGGCCGGATCGCGGCTGGAAATCCGGCCTACGCCAAATATCGCGCGGCCTTGAAGCGCACGCTCGACGAACATTTCGCGTCTTTTGCCGGCCAATAGAAAAGTCATCCAAGACGGCGGCAGGCATCGACGACAAATACGCTCGCGCCTTGGTCCATGTGATGGCAGCCGATGAGCCCCGGCTTAAAGGCCGGTGCAATGGATGTGACGAGCCGCTCGCTATAGTTATCGAGACTTAGCCCCGTGATCTCCATGACGTTGAGCCCATAACCGTAGATGCCATGCGCGTTGTTTTGTGACATCCGCAACAGCTTGCCGTCGCGGCGGATGATGCGCCCGGCATTGCGGGCCGTACCAGCGCCAATGACGACAGGATTGCATGCGTGCGGTGTGACGGTGCCGAGCGATGGGCCGTCGACCTCGAAGACGTGCAGTTCATTGCAGTGATCTTCGAACGGCGTCGTCGAGATGTTGGCAAACAGCCACCATTTATCGCGGTCGTCGAACAACACCGGGTCGGCGACCGATACTCCTTCGAGCGCCGACGAAAAGCGTTCCCACTGCAAGGGAAATTTTACGGCCCGCCAAATCTCGACACGTTGCGCGGCGCTGGTCTCGGGCATCATGTAGATGTCGCCGCCGTGTTCGAACCCGAGCGGAAACGACAGATGATACGGTAAGTCGAG
>JANNUW010000372.1:0-1015 GCA_031414095.1 Hyphomicrobium sp.
TTTCGTGAGTAGGGGCCGTCTGGGTCACATCAATACCGGCGCAGTGCACGAAGATGTCGAGCCCGCCCAGGGCTTTGATAACGTCATCGGCGGCGCGGTCCGTTGCGGCGCGGTCATTCAAATCGGCTTGAACCACGACAACACGCTGGCCGTCGGTTGCCAAACTTTTTGCTGCGGCTGCTGCCTGTTCGGAATGGCGCGATGCGCCGATCGCCACATGGGCGCCTTCCCTGACGAAGGTTTCGACGATGGCGGCGCCAATGCCGCTTGATCCGCCAGTGACATAGGCACGCCTGCCCGCCAGCAATCCCGTCATTTCCTGCTCCCTGTAACCCGGCGAATTGAACTCTTTCGCTCGTTGTGCTAATTGTATACAATTAGATGAGTTAGGCAAGTGGCAAAAATGCGGTAGAAAGCTTCATGAGTAAAGTCGAAACGTTGCCTTCGTCGTTTCCGCCGCCGTTGCGCATGGCCCGGATGGCGAGCCTTTCGGAACAGGCAGCGGATGCCATTGTCACGGGGATTTCCGCCGGAGCGCTGAAGCCGGGGCAGCGCCTTTATGAAACAGAACTAGCCAACCTTCTCAGCATCAGCCGGGTTCCGCTGCGTGAAGCCCTGAAGATTCTCGAGTCGCAAGGCATTGTCGAAAGCATCCCGCACCGGGGTACGCATATTGCAAGTTTTGATGACCAGCGGGTGAACCAGATTTGCGAATCGCGCATTGCCCTTGAGCAGATCGCGCTCTCCACGGCCGCGCCCATTTACCAGGCTGACCCAAGCCTGTTTGCTAACCTCGACCGGATCATCGCCTCTATGGAACTGTCAGCCGAGCGCCTGGAATGGATCGACGTCAGCAAGGCCGATCTCAGTTTCCACCGGGAAATCTGCCGGGTGTCGGGAAATGAAATCGTGCAGATCCTGTGGGAGACCTTGGCCCGCCACGTTTTCATTATTTTTGGCCATGAGAGTCGCGATGAGCGCGACGCCAAGGTCATGGCGCCGCAGCACCGCCGCC
>JANNUW010000373.1:0-1243 GCA_031414095.1 Hyphomicrobium sp.
GAACCTCTGAGAGGGGACGGACGATGAAGCGATCACGGTTCACGGAAGAGCAGATTATCGGGATTTTGCGGGAGAGCGAGGCGGGCGCTAAGACACCTGATTTGTGCCGCCGGCACGGGATCTCGGCCGCGACGTTCTACAATTGGAAAGCCAAGTTCGGCGGCATGGACGTGTCTGAGGCTAAGCGGCTCAGGGCGTTGGAAGACGAGAACGCGAAGTTGAAGCGTCTGTTGGCGGACTCGATGCTGGACCAGGCGGCACTGAAGGAACTTCTTTCAAAAAAATGGTAGGGCCCGGCGTTGAGCGCGAAGCCATCGCGCATCTGAGTGCCGTGTTGGGGCTCTCGGAACGGCGGGCCTGCCGGGTGATCGATGCGGATCGCGCCAGCATGCGCTATCGCACACGGCGCCCCGATGACGGACTGCTTCGGGCACGTCTTCGTGCGCTGGCCAATGAGCGCCGCCGGTTCGGTTACCGGCGCTTGTTCATTCTGCTGCGGCGTGACGGCGAAGTATCAGGGCGCAACCGCATCTACCGTCTCTATCGTGAGGAGGGCCTCAGCGTTCGCAAGAGAAAAGCCCGGCGGCGTGCTGTCGGCACACGCGCGCCGATCCTTGTCACACCGCACGCCAATGCCCGTTGGAGCCTCGACTTCGTGCACGATCAGTTCGCCAATGGGCGCCGGTTCCGCATCCTCAACATCGTCGATGACGTGACCCGCGAATGCCTAGCGTCAGTGCCCGACACCTCGATCTCAGGGGGCCGCGTGGCGCGCGAGCTGACCCGGCTGATCGACCAGCGAGGCAAACCCGGCATGATCGTCTCCGACAACGGCACGGAGTTCACGTCGAACGCGATTCTGTCGTGGGCGGCCGGGCGGCGGATTGACTGGCACTACATCGCGCCAGGCAAGCCGATGCAGAATGCCTACGTCGAGAGCTTCAATGGCCGCATGCGCGACGAGCTCCTGAACGAAAGCCTATTCTTCGGGCTCGACCACGCCCGCGCAGATCTAACGGCGTGGGTCGCCGATTACAACACCGAGCGGCCGCACTCGTCGCTCGGCTATAAGACCCCGGCGGCGTTTGCTGCCGGCATCGTGCCTGCAACGAACACCGCAACAGGCCAGCTCGCTGCGATCGATGAGGTCTCCGCGATCTGGCCTGTTGCTCATCACCCAGACGACGCAGTATCAAACCAAAAGACTCTAAGTCAGACTGGATGAAAGTTCAGAGGCAGGTCA
>JANNUW010000374.1:0-1164 GCA_031414095.1 Hyphomicrobium sp.
GCACGGCGCAGAGCTTGCGTTTCCGCATGCGGGCGCCCGCCGGGCTGCGTCCACCCGCGCGCGATCACTTCGCCCGTGCTCTCGTTGGCTATGACCGCGCCTACGGCGGGATTGGGCGCTGTCTGGCCGAGCCCACGGCGCGCCATGGCCAGCGCGTTGGCCATCATCTCACGGTCGAAACTGGTCCGGTTGACCGCCACGGCGCTCAACGCTTCTTCAAGGCACGGCCAGGTTCCGGCTCGAGTGAAAGCACATCGCCCGCCGCATCGTCGCGCGCGATCTCGCCGAGGAACTCCTGGAAATCCGCTGTTTCGCGAAAGTCGCGATAGACGGACGCAAAGCGCACATAGGCGACGGGATCGAGCCCGCGCAAGGCCTCCATGACATATTCGCCGATGGTCGAGGAGGCGATCTCGCTCTCACCGGAGCTCTCCAATTGGCGCACGATGCCCGACACCATGCGCTCCACGCGATCGGGATCGAACGGGCGCTTGCGCAAGGCCACGTCAACCGACTTCATGAGCTTATCGCGGTCGAACGCCACCTTACGGCCGGACCTTTTGACGACGGTCAGATCGCGCAACTGCACGCGCTCGAACGTCGTGAAGCGCCCGCCGCAATCGGGACAGATGCGCCGCCGCCGGATCGACGCGTTCTCCTCCGTCGGCCGGCTGTCTTTCACAGCAGTATTTTCGCACGCACAGTAAGGGCAGCGCATTTTAGTGAAACTCCGGAATTCGTTGCGCTGGACTTTAGGAGCGCCTCGGCGGGTGCAAGCGCGTATCGAGCGCAAACCGTTCTTGCGCCCTCAACGCATACGGCTTGGCACGCGTGGAGCCAAGAAAAATAAGGTTCCAGCTGTGGCGTGATACCGCGCTGGGTATAAGTATGACCTTATGCTTGGCCAATAGCGCGTCGCCGAACTTCTGTTGACCCGCACTTGGCGTGCCTGAGTGTAGCCAGTTTGGATTGGGCAGCTCTTCGCGACGAACGACGCGGATGCTTTTCGGATCGCTGATCGACAACGACGTCAAGATGTGGGGCACGGTGTCTAACGCTTCGAAACCCTTATGAACCGCGAGTTCCAGGATCGAGGTTGAGGGATCGATCGAACAATAGACCGCGCGCACGCCCGCGCTGCTCCAACGGCCACCATAGATGTAG
>JANNUW010000375.1:0-2750 GCA_031414095.1 Hyphomicrobium sp.
GCTTTTGACCGCCGTCGAAATGACGACCTGACGCGCGCCCACGAGATTGACCGCATCGTGGCCGATGAAGACGCGCACGCCCTTGGCGCGCAGGCGGCGCACGTTGGCCGAATCCTTCTGGTCGCTGCCCTGGACCGAGAAGCCCTTGGCCATCAGGATCTCGGCAATGGCGCTCATGCCGATGCCACCGATGCCGATGATATGAAACGTGCCGACGTCGCGCGGAATTTGCATGCTGGCTTCCTGCCTTTACCCGAATGTCGAGACTGCTTCGCGCGTCGCGCTTGAAGCACCAAGACCCAAATTATGTCGCTCTTGCGAGCTCCTCGACCAAATCCGCCAAGCGCATCGCGGCATCGGGACGGCCCGCGGACTTGGCCGCTGCTGCAGCCGACGACAATCGCACAGGGTTCTCGAAGATCGCCGTTATTTCCTGAGCGAGGCGCCCGGGTGTCAAAACCTTTTGCTCGATACACCAAGCACCGCCTGATTCGGCAAGCCGGGTTGCATTGTGGAGCTGATCATTGTCGAGCGCATGTGGCAGGGGAACCAGGATCGAGGGGCGTCCGAGCACGCTCAATTCCGCGACCGACGACGCGCCAGCCCGGGCGATGACGAGGTGGCTCTGCGCCATGCGGGCCGGCAGATCCTTGAAAAAGGGCGCCACGTCGGCGGTTATGCCGGCCTCGGCATACTGGGCCGTGACCTCGCCCAAATCTTCGTCGCGGGCCTGTTGCACGACGCGCAGGCGTTGGCGCAACGCGTCCGGCAGCAGCTTCAGCGCCGGCGGCACGTTTTCCGAAAAATACCGCGCACCCTGACTGCCGCCGAAGACGAGCAAGTCAATCGGGTCGCCAACGGCCGGCGCTTTATAGGGCCGCGCCGCTTCCGCGATCACCTGCGCGCGCACGGGATTGCCGGTATAGCGCGCCTTCGCGCTAAGGTCCGTATCAATGAACTTAGTCTGCTCAAACGACGTCGCGAGAGCCGTAACCCGTTTGGCCAGCATCCGATTGGCACGCCCCAAGACCGCATTTTGCTCATGTAGCGCGCTTGGAATATTGAGGAACCGCGCCGCCAGCAACGGCGGGAAGCTTGGATATCCGCCAAAGCCGATGACCACGGCCGGCTTCAGCTTCTTCAAGAGGCTGCGCGCAGCGATGATCCCGCGTGTGAGCGCTATCCCCGTTTTGGCGATCGCCATGGGCGATTTCCCCGCCAGTGTCGCCGACGGCAGGCGATGCACCGCGCGGGCTGGAAAGCCGGTGCCATAGCGGTCGCCGCGCATGTCCGTCGCAAGGTCGATGGCATAACCGCGCCGGCCAAGCTCTTCGGCGAGCGCGAAAGCTGGGAACAGGTGCCCGCCGGTCCCCCCAGCTGCCAGCACAATCGATCGGGCACTGCTTGTCACGTCGTCTCCAAATTGATTTCGCTTGGACTAGCCCCCCGGCCGCCGTCGCGTCAGTGCCAGGGCCATGCCCAGCGTCAGCGATACGGCCAGCATAGAGGAACCGCCCGCAGATATGAAGGGCAGCGTCATGCCCTTGGCCGGCAACAGTCCGACGTTGACGCCCATGTTTATCAAGGCCTGCAACCCGATCAGCAACGCCAGGCCGACGATGGCGAGCCTTATTGACGCATCCGGCTCGTTGGCCGCACGCATCAAGAGGCGCAACACGATGAAGGCGAACAGCCCGAGCAGTGCCAGACACGCGACGATCCCGTATTCCTCGGCGACCACCGCAAAGATGAAATCGGTGTGGGCATCGGGCAGCGCCGTCTTGATGGTGCCCTCGCCGGGACCGCGCCCGAGAAATCCGCCTTCGGTAAATGAGCGGATGGCGCGGTCGATCTGGCTCATATCGCCGGGCAGGGGGTTGAGAAATCGATCGACCCGCGCGCGCACATGCGAAAACGCGTGATAGGCGCCAAAAAGCCCGCCACCGGCCAAGAGCCCGATAGCGGTCGCATGCAACACCGGCTGACCGGAGGCGAAAAACAACGCGGTCCACACCCCCACAACGAGGACTGTTTGACCGACATCGGGTTGCGCAATCAAGAGACCTGCCAGCACGCACAGAAGCAGCACCGCAAGCGGCAAACCGGGCATCGCCGGCCGCTCGCGCGCTTCAGCCAGAAGCCACGCCGAAACCACGACGAACGCGGGCTTGGCGAATTCCGACGGCTGCAGCGAGTGCCCCGCAATCGACAGCCAGCGCCGCGCGCCATTGATTTCAGCACCGTAAAAGTGCACGAAAAAAAGTCCCGCCAGCGCGAGCGCCAGCACGGCGACGCTTAGCCGGCGGACCGCGCGCGGATCGAGCAGCGAAACCACCAACATCAGCACGACGCCAGTAGCGGCAAAAATCGCGTGCCGGATAACAAAATGGTAGGCCGGAAAACCACTCCGCAAGGCCACCGATGGGCTGGCTGCCAGCGACAGCACGAGGCCGACAGCAACCAGCATCATGACGGCAGTCAACAGCACGAAGTCGGTGGTGAACCACCATTCTGTCAGGCGGCTCTTGTCGTCGCGGCTGAACCTCATGTCAGGGGCCAGCACATGATATGAGATGCTCGCCGATATTCGTGCCTCGTGCACGCAGAGGGAGAGTCTTGGTCAGCCTCGCCCCTTGGGGAGAGGCGGGCGCGAAGCGCCGGTGAGGGGGCGGGCACGAGCGCCGCCCACACAGCACGCCCCCCCAAACCCCCCCCCGCCCCCAACACGGGAGGGGGGTTATACACACACC
>JANNUW010000376.1:0-3653 GCA_031414095.1 Hyphomicrobium sp.
CGCTCGATCAGCGCGCATTTGGACAACGAGTACAAGCGCGTGCGCCTGGGCATCGGGCATCCGGGTTCGAAGGACGCCGTCACCCACTACGTCCTCAACGATTTTGCCAAGTCCGAAGCGGGGTGGGTCGATGACCTTCTCGGTGCGGTAGCAAGCGCGGCACCGCGTTTGGCGAAGGGCGACGATGCCCGTTTTCTAACCGATGTTGCGCGCCTGCTGCAGGCGGCCGGTGAAGGCGAACTGGTCAAGCCTAAGATGGGCGGTGATCCGGCCAAGCCCGCCAAGGCGCCCGCGGCCCATCCAGCCGGAGAGCGCGCCCAAAAGCAGAAAACGGCCCTCGCCGAAAACCTAAAAAAATGGCTCGCCGGCCGCAAGCCGGACTAGCCTCAGCCCGCCTGTTTGAAGCGCGCGATTTGGCCTTCCCAAGCCAGCGCCTGGGAGACGATGGTATCGAGATCATCGTGCATCGGCCGCCAGCCGAGCTGATCACGGATTTTTGCCGATCCGGCAACGATAGCGGCCGGGTCGCCCGCGCGCCGATCGCTCAAGCGCACCGAAAAATCACGGCCCGAGACACGCTTGACCGCGTCGATGACCTCGATCACCGAAAAGCCCTTCGAGTAGCCGCAGTTGAAGACCGCCGACGTGCGCCCCTCGCGCAGGTAATTCAACGCCGCCAAGTGCGCGCGCGCGAGATCGGTGACGTGGATATAGTCGCGCACGCAGGTGCCGTCTTGCGTCGGATAATCGGTGCCGAACACATCCATGTGCGATCGCTGGCCGAGCGCCGTTTCGCAGGCGACCTTGATCAAATGCGTCGCGCGTGGCGTCGACTGTCCCGAGCGGCCCTGCGGGTCGGCGCCGGCGACGTTGAAATAGCGCAACGCCACATAGTTGAAGGCGTGGGCGCGGGCCGTATCGCCCAGCATGATTTCGGTCATTAATTTAGACCAGCCGTAGGGCGACAGCGGCTTCAGATCGGCGTCTTCGTTGACCGGGTTTTGCGCAGGGTTGCCGTACACGGCCGCCGTCGAGGAAAAGATGAACTGACGCACCCCGCTCGAGACCGCCGCTTCTATGAGGGCGCGGGATTTGACGGTGTTGTTGTGATAATAGCCGAGCGGGTCGGAGACCGATTCCGGCACCACGATCGAGCCGGCAAAATGAATAATGGATTGAACGCCATACTTGCGGATGAGCGCGCGGATGAGATCCTGGTCACCGGCATCGCCGACGATAAGCGGCGCGGCCCGCGGTACGGCCCAGCGAAAGCCGGTCGTGAGGTTGTCGAGGACGATGACACTTTCGCCGGCATCGAGAAGTTCCAGAACCATATGGCTGCCGATGTAGCCAGCGCCCCCCGTAACCAGAACCGTCATACTTGCAAACTCCCCAGTTCCGCTGCAAACCAGCCGCCGAGGCGCGCCGTTTTGGCCCGTCTTTGCGTTATGCCACGCTACCAGCGCCTGGTTGACCAGGTGTTTACCACCAGTCCGCCGCGAGCTTTCTCGCGTTCAGACTTAAGTCATCGTAACGGCGTTCTTCAAGTGTGCCCCAAAGTGAGACTGTAATTTATGGCTGACGCCTTTAAACCCATTCGCAAAGCTGTCTTGCCGGTCGCTGGACTTGGCACCCGTTTTCTCCCCGCCACCAAAGCCGTTCCCAAAGAAATGCTGACGGTCGTCGACCGCCCCGTCGTGCAGCATGTCGTCGACGAGGCGCGGGCGGCCGGCATCGAGCAGTTCATTTTTGTGACGGGGCGCAACAAGGGCGTCATCGAGGACCATTTCGATCTGCAGTTCGAGTTGGACGAGACGCTGAAGGCCCGCGGCAATAAGCAGACGGAACTGGCCGCCCTCGCCGAAGCTCAGCCGGGTGCCGGTAATGCCATCTTCACGCGCCAGCAGGCGCCATTGGGCCTCGGCCATGCCGTCTGGTGTGCGCGCCATATCGTCGGCGACGAGCCATTCGCGTTGCTGTTGCCCGACATGCTTCATCAGAGTGCGGCGGGCGGCACGGGTTGCTTGCAACGGATGATCGAGGCCTATGGGAAAACTGGCGGCAACCTGATCGCGGTAGCGCCCGTCCCCGACGAAGAAACGCATCAGTACGGTATCGTCGGCGTCAGCGACGCGAAAGCTCAGGTGTCGCCGATTACCTCGATGGTCGAAAAACCGCCCAAGGGGACAGCTCCGTCGAACCTGCACATCACCGGGCGCTATATCCTGCAGCCGGAAATCTTCTATCTGCTCGAACACCAGGAGCGCGGTGCGGGCGGCGAAATTCAGCTCACCGACGCCATGCTGAAAATGCACACGCAGGCACCGAAAAGTTTTTCCGCCGTGCGCTTTGATGGCACGATTTTCGACTGCGGCAATAAACAGGGCTTCCTAATGGCCAACGTCGCCTATGCCCTAGCGCGCGCCGACACCGGCCCCGCTCTGCGGGCCGAACTTAAGCGCATGCTCGACCAGCTCGGGTGAACACGCGTGCTGTAAGAGTAAAAGTTGCACAGCAGTATGGGTAAGCTCTCACTGTTATCCCCGCCCCAGTGGGGAGGGGATAGGGGTGGGGAGAAGCCACACTGCGTGACGTGGACGTGGAACTCGATGACTGAGACAACACAAACAATACGCGTGCCGCTTCTCCCCACCCACGCCGCTCCCCGCTGGGGAGGGGTGAAAAAAGGTCATGTGCGAGCCGCCTGCTTTCGATGTAATCACCCAACATGATCGGTATTTTTGATTCAGGTCTCGGCGGGTTGACGGTTCTGCGCGCGCTGCACGAGCGATTTCCCGCGGCCTCTTTTACCTATCTCGGTGACCACGCCCACGTGCCCTATGGCAACCGCGCGTCAGACGACATCGTCGAGCTGACGCGGGCCGCCACCAACGCATTATTCGAGCGCGGCTGCCGCCTTGTTATTCTGGGCTGCAATACCGCGACCGCCGTCGCCGCTCGCCGCCTGCAGCAGGAGTGGCTGCCCGAAAGCGGCTGGAAAGAGCGCGGATTTAACGTGCTCGGCATTGTCGCACCGACGGTCGAGGCCGCCACGCAAACGCCTTGGGCGGTGACCACGCCGCAGTATCCCCAAAAGTTCCTGACCGATCGCATCGCGGTGTTCGGCACCAAGCGGACCATCGCGTCCAACGTCTACGGCGAGGAAATCCGCAAGCGCTGCCCCAAGGTGCAGGTCATCCAGCAGGTCTGTTCGGAATTGGCCGGCGCCATCGAAGCGCAAGCACCGCGCGAGGAACTCGAACGCCTGGTGCGCGAAGGCATCGACGGCGTGATGGCGCAGTCGGACGGCCGCCTCGCCCCGCACCGCGCGATTTTGGGCTGCACGCATTTTCCGCTGGTCGAAGAGGCGTTTCGCCGCCAGTTGCCGACCGGCACACGATTGCTCTCACAGCCCGAAATCGTCGCCGACAGCCTTGAAGACTACCTCGGCCGGCATCCCGAATATGCAGCCACAGCCGAGGCCGGCGTGACCTTTCTGACAACCGGCGACCCTGACCGCGTATCGAGGACGGCACGCAACCTGTGGCCAGCTTGCGGCGCGTTCACGCGCTTGTGACGCGAATCAAGTCAATTTCCGAACAGCATTTCGAAGATCGATTTCTGCTTCTGGGGACGGGACGCCTGACGGGTCG
>JANNUW010000377.1:0-2480 GCA_031414095.1 Hyphomicrobium sp.
CTGGAACACGTTCTTGGCGAGATCCAGACCGATTGTGGTAACCTGCATGTGGACGACCCCCTTATGGTGATTCGCTTTGTAACGATCACCCTATGGCAGTTCGATGCCGGGAGCGGGCGTCGTCCACCTCATCAAAACTCAGCTTGGCCCGCCCGGGTGGGAACCTGACCGGCGTGACATCAACTACGGGCCGAAAACTAGATTTAAAGCGGCTTCAATTTTTGCAAGAGAGGGCGCCCAACCTCCGTCGCTTCGCCTTCTCGTCGACGTCGGCAGCTTGGCAACAGTATTCCAGTGGTCCACTTGTCCCAAATGTTACGTGACCTGATGCGGCTGGCTACAATCGTTCTCGATCACGGCGGCCATCGAATCGATTTGCAGGATTAGTTCTGTCCAGCGATCCTCATTTGCCAGTTAGGTCGCCGTTCCGAACGTCTCGATCACAATCAGTTTCAGCTTGGCCTCGAAGACCTCGACGCCGACGTAGCCCTCGCCGAGGCAGCTCTGCCGGAGACGCCTGCTTCGAAGACGAGGCCAGAGCCAACCGTCGAAGGCCGTCTCAGTCTGCCGGATCATCTCGAGCACGAGGACGTGACGCTCGATGTCGCTGCCGGCGCCTGAACTCCGCATCGACTCTGTCCAAAACCATATCAAGTCCGCTACAAGTCAATTGCAATTACCAAACGCGTCCTAATCAACTTCGATGATATCTCGGCTGGTTCGGGAGAGTAGCTCCGCACCACTCGAGGTAACGAGAACATTGTCGATGATACGGGCGCCGAGGAACTCGGGCCCGATGAAAACGGGCGGCTCGACAGTTATGACCATTCCTGCTTTCAGCGTGTAATCGCTGTTATCCAGCATATGCAGCGGCTCGCCCCAGGTCGGTGGGAAGCCGGGCGCAAGCCCGTACCCTGTTGTGTGCACGCGAAAGGAATCCATCCCGGCCGCTGCGATCACGCCCCGAGCTGCTTGGTGCGGCACGATCGCCAGGACGCCGTCGCCGATCGCCGCAATACAAGCATCAGACGCGCGACGTACAACATCATAAATCTCCAGCATGCGCGGCGCCGGCCGGCCCAGGCAGAACTGCCGGCCGATTGTTGCGGTATAGCGGCGATAGGCAGCGCCAAATTCGATGTTCACATTATCGCCACGCCGCAGCATGCGCTCGGTCGGCGCGCCGTGACTGAAGCCGCAGCGTTCCCCAGAGACCAGATTGATCGGACTGGCAGCGATGCCGCTGCCGCCGGAAAGAAGCGCTTCATAGACTTTGCCTGCCAGCCCAAGTTCCGTTTGGCCCTCGCCCAAAGCGGCCGCGAAAGCCGCCATGGCGTCATCGGCGATCTCGCTTGCTTTGCGAATGTAGGCAAGTTCGGCGGGGGATTTCGTCAACTTGAGGTCGTGAATGAGACTGGTCGGCTCGCTGACCAAGGCACTGCCCAGTAGTTCCTTGAGTCGTACATAATGGTGCGGGTGTAGGTAGTAAGCCGGCACCTCGATCCCAACCCGTCCGCCTGACAGGCCCAATCGCGTGGCCACCTTGGCAAACGCCGCGACAGGGTCTTCGACGATGCCGCCGCCCCATCCGATGATCTCATCGACGAGCGCATCGTCTCGGAATTCGTTCACCTCCCCCTGGCGCGTCAAGATGGTCAGCGGTCCCGGGCGCGCAGGAATGAGAAGGCACTGGAACTCCTGATAGCTCTTTGCGTCCGATCCGGTCAGCCAATGGATCGACACCGGATGAAATGCCACCAGCCAGTCGAGACCGGCTGCTTGGATGGCCGCGCAGACTTGCGACCGGCGTGAGCCAAACTCTTCTAGTGTAAAATCATGCTTCGACATGATGCCCCCGGCAGTGGGTCTGGGCTTTACGTGCCAAGGTTTGCAATCCTCGGCGGGCTCGCCGCAGAATCGGTAGTCTCTAGAGCGGCGGCAACGGCGCAGTCATCGGCCCGCCCAGCCATTTCACGTGGAGTCCATTGAGTGATCCGTTCAGCGTGCTCTGAAATATAAAAGTGTCGATCCAGCGCACGAGATTGTGCTCCCCCATCTTCACGGTCACATGGGCAGGTGCACGACGCAGCGCAAACTTGAAATCAAATTCCTTACCCGGATTCTTTTTTGCCAGCTCCACGACAACGACACTGTTGGCGGCCAATAGCTGCGATTGACCTGACAGATAGGCTTGTACCGCGGTTGCGTTGTCCTCGGTGCGCATGATGTCCGCACCCGGCGCTGCCGCTGACAAAGTGAGGTCTTCCGTCGTACCTTTGGCGACGCTGATCTTGTTGCGGCCAAGGTCGCCGGCCGACTTGATGTTGGAGGATTTCGGGCCAAACACCGCGAGCGAGGTGTCGGCGTAAGGGGCACTGTACATGACTTGCCGCGCCCGCTCCGGGGTTACCGACATGGCGGCAATATTCATATCCGCCTTGTCGGTCAGCAGGTAGGGGATCCGATTGGCGGCGGTGGCC
>JANNUW010000378.1:0-31365 GCA_031414095.1 Hyphomicrobium sp.
GCATTTGCGGCGTTGGGTTATAAACTTTCATTGTTCTTGTCAGAATCGCGTGGCAGCATGTGCGGCCATGATCGATATCAAAAAACGCCGCTCGTTTGAGCAGGGGCATGCCCGCAAATTCCTGCTGATCGTCGACGATAGCCAGGAAGTCGAAAGCGCTCTGTACTATGCAGCGAGCCGCATCGCGCATTCGTCCGGCTCGCTGGCGATGCTCTATGTCATCGAGCCGCAGGTGCATCAGCCGTGGGCCGGCGTGCGGCAATTGCAAATCGAAGAAGAGACGAACACCGCTAAAGCCCTGTTCCGTATGTTCCGGCGCAAGCTGCACTTGGCGGGGTTCGAGCAGGTGGCGTGCGAGGATATTATCCGCGAGGGCGTCAAGTCAGACGAAATCTTGAAGGTCATCGCCGACGATGAGGATATCGCAATCCTCGTGCTGGGCGCTGCGATCGACGCCAAGGGCCCCGGTCCACTGGTGGCCGCTCTCGCCGCGGGCAAAGCCGGCGGCTTTCCGATTCCCGTCACGGTGGTTCCCGGAAACCTGGCGCTCGCCGATATTATAGCGCTCGCCTGAGCCCGCTCTCTTGTGGACGAGGGCTCGACATGTCCTGGCCGGTCCCCTATATTTCGAACAATTCTAAACTGACGCCTTTAGGGCTTATGGGACCGACACCATGTTTATCCAGACCGAAGCCACGCCCAACCCTGCAACGCTGAAATTCATTCCGGGAAAAACCGTTCTGGATGAAGGTACTGCGGATTATCGCAGCGGGGCTGATGCCAAAGGCTCGCCGCTCGCCGCGCGCCTGTTCGACATCGACGGCGTCAAGGGCGTGTTTCTCGGCTCCGACTTCATATCCGTCACAAAGGGTGATCTCGACTGGCCGCACCTGAAGCCGATGGTGCTGGGCGCCATCATGGAACACTACATGTCGGGAGACGCCGTCTCAGAGGCGCAAAGCTCCAACGATACGAGTGCCGGCAGCTTTGATCCCAAGGACGCAGAGACAGTCGCGACGATCAAGGAGTTGCTCGAGACCCGCGTGCGTCCCGCGGTTGCACAGGACGGCGGCGATATCACCTTTTCGGGCTTCCGCGACGGGATCGTTTATCTGCACATGCGCGGTGCCTGTGCCGGATGTCCGAGTTCCACTGCCACGCTGCGCCACGGCATCGAGAACCTGCTCAAGCACTATTGCCCCGACGTGCACGAAGTGCAGGCCGCTGCCGCTTGAGCGTGAGGCTTATAACTCCTCACCCGTCTTAGGGCGAAGAGATGGTAAGATCGCGTCATACTCGCCCTTTTGAACACAATGAGCACAGGTGCCGCGCAAAGCGTGCGCTCGCCGAAATTTTGGCGTTTCGCACCTGACAGTGCGCTTTGATGAGCGTATAGCCTTTCTCCTCATGAATATTCTAGCGCTGGATACCTGCTTTGGAGCCTGTTCGGTTGCTGCTAGCAGCCTGACAGGCGCAACTGCGAGCGAATTCGAATTGCGCCAGACTGGCCATGCGGAAGCATTAATGCCGATGGTCGAACGCGTGATGGCAAAAGCGCGGATGCGGTTCAGCGAACTCGAACGTATCGCCGTCACCACGGGGCCTGGCAGCTTTACCGGGATGCGGATCGGCATCTCAGCCGCTCGCGCGCTTGCGCTAGTCACCGGTGCGCCCGCTGTCGGCGTGCCCACGCTCGAGGCGATGGCCCGCGCAGCCCGCCGTCTCAGCGACGAAAATGCACCGACATCTGAAGCTTTGCTCGTCGCAATCGACGCGCGCAAAGAACAAGTTTACGCGCAGTTGTTCCGCAACGGCGTGCCCGTTGGGAATGCGGAGGTCCTGACGCCCCAACAGGCAGCCGCTCTCGTGCCGAGCGGTCCGGTAATTCTCGCTGGCAGTGGCGCGCATTTGGCCGCGAATTTCGTCAAGAATCCCGAGTTGGCGCAGGTGCTTTATCCAAATCTGCAGGCAACCGCCGTCGATGTGTTAGCGCTCGCGGTACAAATGACACCCGCTGCGACCGCAATTCGCCCGCTATACCTTCGTCCACCCGATGCAAAGCCGCAGGACGGCAAATCCATATCGAGGCTGACATGACATCCGCGCCGCTGCTCCTTGACCAAAAATATGTAAGTCTGCTGTGGGCGGGACCCGACCGGGCGGCCGAAGTCGCGAGCCTGCACGGCCGACTGTTCGATCCTGCCTGGAGCGAAGATAGCATCCGCACATCGCTCGATCATCCAGCTTCGACGGCGTTCATCGCTTTCGACGGTCGCACGCGCCAAGCGGTGGGCTTTGTCATGGGTCAGCTCGCAGCTGACGAAGCTGAAATTCTGGCCATCGGTGTCGCGTCCGAATGGCAGCGCAAAGGCATCGGCCGGCGCATGATCGAGGGGCTCGCGCGGGCCATCGAACGCGCCGAGGCAAAGCGGCTGTTTCTCGAGGTTGCGGCCGATAACGATGCAGCCATGGGCCTTTATCTCGGCCTCGGCTTTACAGCGACGGGGCTTCGGCGCGGTTATTATCAGCGCGCGCAAGGCCCCGCTGTCGACGCGCTGACTTTAGCTCTCAATGTCGGTCAGCCGATCAAGACGACGCGAATGTAGCGTCCGCGTACGATGAATAAAGTCAGAGCCGGAACGCTGCTGTTTTTGTTTATGGCAATGACGTTGCCACTCATGCCTGCGCAAGCGTTGTTCGTGCGCTTCTGGCCGCGCGCGGCGCGCGGTTTTCCGCATTGGTATCATCGCCAGGTTTGCCGCCTCATCGGCGTGCGCCTGCACATCGAAGGCAGCATCGCCAACGACCGGCCAGTGTTGCTGATTTCCAATCATACCTCTTGGCTCGACATTCCGGTGTTGTCGGCCCTGGCGCCGGTGTCGTTTGTGGCCAAAAAAGAAGTGGGCGTTTGGCCGTTCGTTTCGAAGCTCGCTAAACTTCAGCGCTCGGTTTTTGTCGATCGCCAGCGCCGGTCCGCAACCGGAGATGCGGCGGCAGAAATCGCAGCGCGTCTGAGGCAGGGCGATGCGATCGTCTTGTTCGCTGAAGGGACGTCGAGCGACGGCAACCGCGTCCTGCCGTTTCTGTCGTCGCTGTTTGGCGCGGTCATGCGGAGCGGCGCAGATCGTGGTCCGTTGCCCTCGCCGGACGCCGTCGTGCAGACGCTGGCCGTCGTTTATACCCACCATTGTGGAATTCCATTGAGCCGCGAACAGAGGCACCATGTCGGATGGTATGGCGATATGGAGATGACCGGCCACGCGTGGCGCGTTTTGGGCTCAGGGCCACTCGATGTGACCATCCGGGTTGGCGCGCCAGTTGCGCTCAATACCTTCACCAGCCGAAAGGACCTCGCAAGTGCGAGCGAGCGTCAGGTGCGGCAAAACGTGGTGCGAATTTTGCGCGGGCGTGGCCCAGAAGACGCGACAGAAGTGGCTGAAATGAGGCATAATTCGCCTCGATCGGTGTTGAAGAATCAGCCGGCGGGCGAGACGTGGCGCTAACTCAGTTGAACATGATGCAACGATAGTCGTATCGACATCTGGTCAAATTGGTGCAATGCAAAATCGAATGTCTACGGTGTAGCAACCAAGCTGCACAAGCCGGCGCTCTTTAACCGGATCGGAATACGCAGCGATTAAGCTTTGCTCAAAGGCATACCTTACGGGGGTGCCCGCGGCGTTGGAGTAGACGGCATGCCGGATGCCAAGAAAGTCTTGATCAAGACGTTCGGGTGCCAAATGAACGTCTATGATAGCGAGCGCATCGGCGAGGCGCTGGCGGCGCGCGGCTATGGCGCAACGAGCGCACTCGAAGACGCCGATCTCGTCATTCTCAATACCTGCCATATCCGCGAAAAAGCGGCCGAAAAGGTCTACTCGGACCTCGGACGCGTGCGGCAAATGAAAGAAGAGCGCGCCAAGTCCGGAAAAGAAACCGCGATCGTCGTCGCGGGTTGCGTGGCTCAGGCCGAGGGCGCCGAAATTACGCGCCGCGTGCCCGCGGTCGACCTCGTAATCGGGCCGCAGAGCGCTCACCGCTTGCCCGACCTTATTTTGCAGGCGAGGAGCGAAGGCCGCAGCATCATCGAGACGGCTTTCCCCGAAGACGACAAGTTTGCCGCCCTTCCGCAGCATCGCGCACCGCACTCGGCGACCGCTTTTCTCACCGTACAGGAAGGTTGCGATAAGTTCTGTACCTTCTGCGTGGTGCCCTACACGCGCGGTATGGAGTACTCGCGCCCCGTCGCTGGAATCGAGAAAGAAGCGATCGATCTCGTCTCGCGCGGTGTCCGCGAAATCACGCTGCTCGGCCAGAACGTCAATGCCTACCACGGCGAACTCGAGAACGGTCAGCCCGCGTCGCTTGCCGCTCTTATTCGCCGGCTGGCGCGCATCGATGGCCTGGAACGGCTACGGTATATGACCAGCCACCCGCGCGATATGGGCGACGATCTCGTGGCCGTACACGGTGACGTGCGCAAGTTGATGCCGTTTTTGCATCTGCCCGTGCAGTCAGGATCGGACCGCATCCTCGCCGGCATGAATCGCAAGCACACGACGGCCGAATATATTCGGCTGATCGAGCGCGTGCGGGCTGCGCGGCCCGACATTGCCTTGTCTACCGACATCATCGTCGGCTTTCCGAGCGAAACCGATGCCGAATTCGAAGCAACGCTCGATTTGATTCGGACCATCGGCTTTGCCCAAGCTTACACGTTCAAATACAGCCCCCGGCCGGGCACACCGGCGGCTGGACTGGACGAACAGGTCCCCGAAGCTGTGAAGAGCGAACGCCTGACGCGTCTGCAGGATCTCCTTTTCGAGCAGCAAACAAGCTTCAATTCCCGCTGCGTCGGCACAACCATGCCGGTGCTGTTCGACAAGCCCGGCCGCAATCCCGGCCAGCTGGTAGGACGCTCACCTTTTCTGCAACTCGTTCATGCCGATGCTGAAACGGCCCTTCTCGGGCAGATAAGGCCGGTGCATATCTCGGCTGTGAGTTCAAACAGCCTCTCCGGTGTCCTCGAATCTGGCGCGGGCCAGCGAGCCTGAGTGTGCCGAATTTGCGATTTCAACTGTCACGATGTTGGAACCTTTGCATGGCATTTGCGTCTCAAGCCTTAACCCTCGTATAGTCCGTTCTATGGATGGGTCGCGGCCTTGGCGTGAACGGCCTCTCGGGAGATACAAAACTTGACAGCAATTCGCGGAGCTTCCGTGGCAGGTGCCGGGCGCACACCCAAATCGCAGGTCCCTCAGAAACGAATTGTTGTGCCCTTCGAGGACAACCGGCTGCTGACGCAGCTTCTCGGCGAATACGACAGCCACTTGGCGTTGATCGAAGACAGGCTCGGCGTTACCGCCCACGCCCATGGCAATGTGATTACGCTCACCGGGCCAGAGAGCGGATGCGATATCGCGCGTGAGGTTCTCGAAACTCTTTATAAGCGTATCGGTAAAGGCGAAACCATCGGTCCAGGCGATTTCGATGGACTGATCCGCCATGCACGCCAAGGCGGGCAAGAGAGCGGATCAGCGGACGGGCAAGCGCAAATTGCAACCCGGCGCCGCGTGGTCAAAGCCCGCACTCCGGCGCAAAGCGCCTATATTCGCGCACTCGAGAAAGTCGATCTGGTGTTTGGCATCGGCCCCGCTGGCACCGGTAAAACCTACATTGCCGTTGCGGCCGCGGCCCAGGCGCTCGAGCGCGGTCAAGTCGAGCGCATCATCTTATCGCGTCCAGCTGTGGAAGCTGGTGAACGACTCGGCTTTTTGCCGGGCGACATGCGCGAGAAAGTCGATCCTTATTTGCGTCCGCTCTACGATGCCCTTTACGATGTGCTCCCGCCTGAAAAGGTCGAGCGCGATCTGGAAGACGGCATCATTGAGATCGCACCATTGGCGTTCATGCGCGGGCGCACGCTGGCCAACGCCTTCGTTATTCTCGATGAAGCCCAGAACACGACATCAATGCAAATGAAAATGTTCCTGACGCGCTTGGGCGAGCGTTCGAAAATGGTGGTGACGGGAGATCCGTCTCAGATCGATCTTCCGCCGGGCATGAAATCGGGCCTTGAAGAGGCGGTCGGTCTTTTGGATGGCGTAGCTGGCATCGAAGCCGTGCGGTTCAAGGCAGGCGACGTCGTGCGCCGCGACCTCGTCGCGAAAATCGTCGAGGCCTATGAGGCAGCTGGCGCGTCCGTCGGCGGCTTTAAGAAACCATAGATCATGCCGACGACAAACGAAGCGCACATAGTGAGCGAACCTGACCCTGAGCCTCCATTATGCGGTTGGCTGATGCTCGACGTCGTCGATGTAGCGGGAGACTGGGCGGCTGTTATGGATGCCCGCGCGGCGATTGCCGCGGCAGCGACAGCGCTCGCGGGACATCAGTACTTTATGGCCCGCGGTCCGGCGTCGGTTTGCGTTGCTCTCAGCGACGATGCCAGTGTCCGGCAATTGAACCTCACTTATCGCGAAAAAGACCAGCCGACCAACGTGCTGTCTTTTGAAGCCGGCGACGATGCTCAAGAGCCAGGTTCTGAGGCTGTGTTTTTAGGCGATGTCGTGTTGGCGCTGGAAACGGTGATGGCAGAGGCGCAAGCACTTGGCATTCCGGTATTGCATCACCTGCAACATCTGGCCGTACATGGCATTTTGCATCTCGAAGGTTTCGACCATCAGACCGGCGATGAGGCCGAGCGCATGGAAGCGCTGGAGCGCGAGATTTTAGCCTCTCTGGGTATTGCCGATCCCTACGCAAACGGCGTTTTACTCGAACCCGTAGCGGGTGAGTGATCAGTCATGACGGGCGACCCTTTGGATACAAAAGTGACTGCGGATACAAAATTGACAGCCGCCGTTTTGGCCGATGACCGGCGCGGCTATTCGTTTGCGGGCTGGGTCGAAAGTTTGCGGGGCCGGTTTGGCCCGCAGGGTCCCCATTCGTTGCGCGATGCACTCGAACACGCCTTGAAGAAGGACGAAGCGCACGCGGCGGGATCGTTCTCGACTGCCGAGCGCGAGATGCTGTTGCGGATCATGCGCTTCAGTTCGTCGACCGTTTCCGACGTGATGGTGCCGCGCGCCGACATTATAGCTGTCGATGAAAGCGAGAGCCTGCGCGAACTGGTGCTGACCTTTGAAAAGGCCGGTGTGTCGCGTATCCCTCTCTTTCATGAAACGCTCGATGATCCGCGCGGCATGATCCACATCAAGGATCTCGTGCGCTTTCTGACCGCCGAAGCGGCTGGGCGGCCGCTTTTGGATAGCGAAAATGGCGTGTCCGATCCTGCGGGTGCGGCGCTGATTTCGAGCCCCGAGGTCGCCAAGCTCGATCTAACGCGGTCGATTGCAGCCGCCAAGATCAAGCGCGCGCTGCTCTATGTCCCGCCGTCCATGCCGGCGACGAATTTGCTCATTCGCATGCAGACGACGCGCAGTCATATGGCGCTCGTCGTCGATGAATACGGAGGCACGGATGGGCTTGTCACCATCGAAGACCTCGTCGAACTGATTGTTGGCGACATCGAGGACGAACACGATGAGGCCGAAGACGCGCACATCACGTCGGACGCGCGCGCGGGCGTCATCGCTTCGGGCCGCACGCCCGTCTCGGAACTCGAAGACCATCTCAATATGAAGCTGCTGACGGCCGACGAAGAAGAGGACATCGATACGCTGGGCGGTCTTGTGTTCAGCATTGGCGGCAGAGTACCCGCGCGCGGCGAACTCGTCCGGCACAAGTCGGGCGTCGAGTTCGAAGTGCTGGACGCCGATCCGCGGCGCGTAAAAAAAATCAAAATCCACTTACCCAAATCGGACAGCCAGACCGCCAAGCCTGCCGCGACTGCCGGCGGCAAGGTCTGACCCGTGGAGCCACCCTCTTTGGCCGGGCGTTTTTGCGATTACGTTAAGGCGCTCAAGGGCTGGCCGCGCGTAGTCCTTACCATTATCGCAGGCGCCCTGTCGGTGCTTGCAATGGCGCCGTTCTTTATCTGGCCCATTCTTTATCTCACGCTGCCGGTGCTCGTTTGGCTGATTGACAGCGCGATGCTGGATGCAAGGCCAGCACGGCGGGCAGCCATTGCCGGCTGGCAGTTTGGCTTTGGTTATTTCGCGGCCGGACTGTTCTGGATCGGCGAAGCGTTTCTCGTCGAAGCCGAGACGTTCGCGTGGATGTTGCCTTTTGTCGTGACGCTGTTGCCGGCTGGTTTGGCGCTGTTCTGGGCCGCTGCCAGTTGGGTGGCACAGCGGTTCTGGCGGCCGGGCCTATCGCGGGTGTTCGTTCTTGCGATCGCGCTTGGAATAGCCGAGTGGCTGCGCGGGCATGTGTTAACCGGTTTCCCCTGGAACGTACTGGGTTACGCATTGACCTCGTCAGATGTGCTGATGCAGTCAGCTGCGCTCGTCGGTGTCTACGCGCTGTCGCTGTGGGCGGTGGTGATTTTTGCGCTCCCCCTAGTCGTGCTCGCGAACCGGCGCAACACCAAGCGCTGGCATCGGGATGTAACGCGCGGTCTCGCGCTCTCGGTTGTGCCGCTTTTAGCTTTCGCTATTTTTGGAATTTGGCGGCTGGCGCAAGCCGACCCGCCTGACGTAGCGGGCGTCAACTTGCGCATTGTGCAACCCAGCATCGTTCAGCGCGACAAGTGGCGGCCGGAAAAACAGGGGGAGATTTTCAATCTCCATCTCGATATGTCGCGGCGCACGGCAGGTGGCGAAACCGATGACCTCAAAGGCATAACTCATGTCATTTGGCCCGAGGCCGCTATGCCATTCCGCCCGCTCGACCACCCAGAAGCGCTATCGGCCATCAAGGGTCTCCTCGGCTCGTCGTCCTATCTGTTGTCGGGCGGCTTGCGCATATCGCGGCCGAGCGATGCCGTCGTACTGCGTGATCCCCATCGTCCGAACGCCTACAACAGCCTGCTGGTCTTTGGGCCCGGCGGCGGTCTGGCTGCGCTCTACGATAAAATTCATCTCGTGCCGTTCGGCGAATACCTCCCGTTTCAGTCAGCGCTCGAAGCCATCGGTCTGCAACAGTTGACCCAAATGCGCGGCGGCTTTTCGGTGGGCTCGGTTCCGCGCCGGCCCATTGCCGTTCCAGGCTTACCGCCTGCAACCGTACTCATCTGCTACGAGGCGATTTTTCCAGGGGAAGTCAGCGCAGAGCGGCCGCAACTCATCGTCAACGTCACTAACGACGGCTGGTTTGGCAACTCGACCGGACCTCGCCAGCATTTCCACCAAACCCGTGTCCGCGCGGTCGAAGAAGGCGTGCCCGTTATCAGGGCCGCCAATAATGGCATTTCGGCCGTCATCGACGGCAAGGGGCGGGCACGGCAGACGCTCGGCATGAATGCACGCGGGGTCATCGATTCGGGCCTGCCTCCGGCGCTCGACGTCACACCTTTCGGCCGCTGGGGAATCCTGCTATTTCTACTACACGTAGCACTGTGGGGATCGGTAGCAGCCTTATGGCGACAAAGGGTACAAACCATAGACTACATTGAAACGTCTACGCATTTACCGACCGCTTACCTCATGCTTAAGTTGAGGAATTTATTCGAAAAAATGGACTTGCGATAGAACTAACGCCCGCAACCGGCATAATCGTTTTAGTCCCTAGTCGTAACCACGGCGGAGTGGCATGTCTCACGATCAAAACCAGCCAGACGTTATCGCGCCTGAAGAGCATAACGCACGGCGCGCAAATGCCATGGACGTGCATGTAGGCACGCGTGTGCGCTTGCGGCGTATGCTTTTGGGCATGAGTCAGGAAAAACTGGGCGAGCAGCTCGGGCTGACGTTTCAACAGGTTCAGAAGTACGAAAAAGGCGTCAACCGCATCGGCGCTGGGCGGTTGCACGACCTCGGCCAGGTTCTCGGCGTTTCGGTGCAGTTTTTTTATGAACAAGCGCCGGGTGGCGTGACAGAGCATGGCTTTGCCGACCAGCCGGCCGACAGCTACGTCGTCGACTTTCTATCGAGCCGTGAGGGCCTCGAGCTGAACAAAGCCTTTGTCCGCATCTCCGATCCGCGCGTCCGCCGCTCCATTTTGGACCTCGTGCGGTCGTTGGCGGGCGACGAAATCGGCTAAGGGGCGCTGTGCTGGACTGACCCATTTAGGGAGCCAGCCACCCCGTTTGTCACGAGGTGCGTTAAGGAGCCCCAGGGGTGCTCTCTTGGCACTCCTTGACCCCCTTGGGGCCGACCTGCATAACCCGCCCCAAGATTGATCATAGAAATACACGGGGGCCCACGTGGCACGCAAATCTTATCTTTTCACGAGCGAGAGCGTCTCCGAGGGGCACCCCGACAAGGTCTGCGACCGAATCTCCGACGAGATCGTCGATCTGTTTTATCGCGAAGGCTTGGCCGCCAAGTTCGATCCGTGGATCTTGCGCGCTGCCTGCGAGACCATGGCGACGACAAATCGCGTGATCGTCGCGGGTGAATTCCGCGGTCCCAACACCGTGACCGTCGAGATGATCCAGGCCGTAACGCGCAAGGCCATAAAAGACATCGGCTACGTGCAAGAAGGCTTTCACCATGCCAACGTAAACATCGAAGTGTTGTTGCACCAGCAGTCGGCCGATATCGCCCAGGGCGTCGATGCCAAGCAGCCGTCAAACCAGGAAGAGGGTGCGGGCGACCAAGGCATCATGTTCGGTTACGCCTGCAACGACACGCCCGAGCTGATGCCCGCGCCGATCTACTACGCCCACAAAATTCTCGAAGATCTGGCGCACGCGCGTAAGGCCAAGAAGGGCGACGCCGCCAAGCTCGGCCCTGATTCCAAGAGCCAGGTGACGGTGCGTTATGAAGACGGCAAGCCCGTCGGCGTCACGCAGATCGTGGTTTCGCATCAGCATGTGGTCGAAGACCTGAGCTCGCGTCAGGTGCGCGACATCATCGAGCCCTATGTCACCAAGGCGCTTCCCGCAGGCTGGATTGGCAAGGACACCGTCTGGCACATCAACCCGACGGGCAAGTTCTACATCGGCGGTCCCGATGGCGACTGCGGTCTCACGGGCCGCAAGATCATCGTCGACACCTACGGCGGCGCGGCACCCCTTGGCGGCGGCGCGTTCTCGGGCAAAGACCCGACAAAGGTCGATCGCTCGGCGGCTTATGCGTCGCGCTATCTGGCCAAGAACGTTGTCGCGGCCGGCCTTGCTGACCGCTGCACCATTCAGCTGTCGTATGCCATCGGCGTTGCCAAGCCGCTGTCGATCTATGTCGATACACATGGCACAGGCAAGGTCGACGAGGCGGCGCTGGAAACCGCACTCGGCCAAGTCATGGACTTGACGCCGCGCGGAATCCGCCAGCACCTCGATCTCAACAAGCCGATTTATGCGCGCACGTCTGCCTACGGTCACTTTGGCCGCAAGCCCGATGCCGAAGGCGGCTTCTCGTGGGAAAAAACCGACCTCGCCGACAAGATCAAGGCGGCAGTTTAAGCGCCTGACTTGCCGCTCCGGTTTTGAAACATCACGGCCGCGGCTTGAACCGCGGCCGTTTCTTTTTAGGCATGATGATGGGTGCCAAAGACGATCCGCAAGCTGGTTACGAACTGCGCTCGTTTGGGCGTCAGCGTGGCCGTGCCTTGAGCCCGCGCCAAACTCAGCTTTTTGCTGAACTGCTGCCGCGTGTAGCGGTGGATTTAAGCGTGCCCGCGCCTTCCGGCCGGCTCCCCGAGTTCCCTCCGGCGCCTTCCGGCCGGCTCCCCGAGTTCCCTCCGGCGCCTTCCGGCCGGCTCCCCGAAGGGGAGTCGGAAGGCGCAAAGCAAAAAGAGTTCCAAGGCGCAACCAATGTTTGGCTCGAGATCGGCTTTGGCGGTGCCGAGCACCTGATCTGGCAGGCGCAACACAACCCTGACGTGACGCTCATCGGTTGCGAGCCGTTTATCGACGGCGTCGTTAAGGCGCTGTCAGCGATCGACGAGCATGGTCTGCAAAACGTCCGCCTGTACGCCGACGATGCCCGTCCGCTGTTACGCTGGCTCGCACCCGGCAGCCTTGACCGCGCGTTCGTTCTGTTTCCCGATCCGTGGCCGAAGAAGAAGCACGTGAAGCGCCGGCTCGTGAGCAAGCCGCTTCTGGATTTGCTGGCGCGCGCTATGAAACCGGGTGCCGAACTCAGGATTGGCACCGACATTGGCGATTATGCGCGCACGTTGCTGCTCGCGTTTCAACAGACTCCTGAGTTTACCTGGACCGCCACCTCGCCCCAGGATTGGCGCGAGCGCCCCTCCGATTGGCCGCCGACACGCTACGAGGCCAAAGCCATCCGCGAAGGCCGCGTGCGGTATTTCCTTAGGTTCGTGCGGACGTAAAGGCGGCGATGCCGCGTTCGGCGAACCGTCGCGCCCAGACCGCGGCGTAATACGCGCGAAGGAGCTATTGTGCCCTTGGGACGTCCCAGCCCCATTCCCCTTGCATTCCGGCGAAAAACGGCCTATCTCGTTCACATCTCATAAAAACAGGCTTCTTGAGAGAGTGGACCCCGCAGGGCCCGCTCCAAACGGGGTTTTGGTATTGGGTTTAAGAGCCGGCAACCGGCAATCGACAACCGGTCATCGTCCTATAAGGACACATGGCCGGAAGACTTGCTGCAAATGGATTAGTGAACGGAATGACGACCGGGCCTGCCATCACCGGCACCACGCCAGCCGCGGCGCAAGCGACGCCAGCCGCGGCGCGCGCCGACGACCGTTTTTTGCGCGAGACCGGCGTTGCCGCGTCGGTGGTGCTGCTGATTGAGCCGGTGTTGACCGACATGGGCTTTCGCCTCGTGCGGGTGACGGTCGGGGGCCGCGACAGCCCAATCCTGCAGATCATGGCCGAACGGCCCGACGGTACAATCACGATTGACGAATGCGAGCAGATTTCGCGCCAGGTCTCGGCGGTTCTCGATGTTCACGACGTCATCAGCGCCGCTTACCGGCTGGAGATTTCGTCCCCTGGTATCGATCGCCCGCTGGTTCGCATGCAGGACTTCGAAGACTGGGCCGGTTACGAAGCCAAGATCGAGCTGTCGCAGCCGGTCGATGGCCGCAAGCGCTTTCGCGGCAAGATCGAAGGCTACGAGGGCGACGAGGTGCGCATCGAATGTGACCTCGATCAGATCGGCATTACAGTTTTAGGATTTCCGGCCGCGCTCATTGCGGATGCGCGGCTCGTATTGACAGACGAATTGGTTCGCGAGGCCCTCTCGCGCGCCAAAAAGCAAGGCAAATTGGGTATCGGCGATGGGTCCGAGCCCGACGGACTTGAAGTGCCAGGTGGATTTGAAGTGGAGGAAAACTGATCATGGGCGTCGCAGGCATCAGCGCCAACCGGCTTGAACTTCTGCAGATCGCGGACGCGGTCGCACGCGAGAAGTCGATCGATAAGACGATCGTTATCCAGGCCATGGAAGACGCGATTCAGAAGGCGGCCAAGTCGCGCTACGGCGCCGACAACGACATCCGCTGCGAAATCGACGCAAAAACCGGCGAGGCCCGCCTGTCGCGCGTGCTCGCCGTCGTCGAGGAAATCGAAAACGATTCAACGCAAATTCTGCTGGCCGACGCCGTCAAACGCAATCCCGACGCCAAGCTCGGCGATTCAATCGCTGAAGCCCTGCCGCCCATGGAGTTCGGCCGCGTTGCCGCCCAGAACGCCAAGCAGGTGATCGTGCAGAAGGTGCGCGAAGCCGAGCGCGACCGGCAGTTCGCCGAATATAAAGACCGCATCGGCGAAATCATCAACGGCACGGTCAAGCGCGCCGAATACGGCAATATCATCGTTGATCTGGGCCGCGCCGAAGGCATCATCCGCCGCGACGAAGCAATCCCGCGCGAGAACGTGCGTCTTGGTGATCGCATCCGCGCCTTCATCCACGATGTGCGTCGCGAACAGCGCGGACCGCAGATCTTCCTGTCGCGCGCCCGGCCCGAATTCATGGCGCTCCTGTTCCGCGCCGAAGTGCCCGAAATCTACGACGGCATTGTCGAGATAAAGTCGGTCGCCCGCGACCCTGGCAGCCGCGCTAAAATCGCGGTGCTTTCCAACGACAGTTCGATCGATCCGGTCGGCGCCTGTGTCGGTATGCGTGGCGCGCGCGTGCAGGCTGTCGTCAACGAACTGCAGGGTGAGAAGGTCGATATCATCCAGTGGAATCCGGAAGCAGCGAGCTTCATCGTCAATGCGCTTGCGCCTGCCGAAGTTTCGAAGGTCGTGCTCGACGAAGACACCAATCGCATTGAAGTGGTTGTGCCCGAAGCGCAGTTGTCGCTCGCCATTGGTCGGCGCGGACAAAACGTGCGCCTCGCTTCGCAGTTGACCGGCTGGGATATCGACATTGTCACCGAAGCCGAGGAGAGCGAGCGGCGCCAGAAAGAATTCGCCGAGCGCAGCCAGGTCTTCATGGAAGCCCTTGATGTCGACGACTTCATTGCCCAACTCCTGGTGACTGAAGGTTTCGCGACAGTCGAAGAAGTGGCGTTCGTCGATCTTTCGGAATTGACCCACATCGAAGGCTTCACGGAACAGACCGCGAGCGAAATTCAGGGCCGCGCGCGTGACTATCTCGAGAAGCTCGAAGCCGACCGCGATGCCAAGCGCCGTGAACTCGGCGTTGCCGATGAGGTCGGCAACGTTGCGGGTGTAACGCCCGCTATGCTCGTGGCTTTCGGTGAAAACGGCATCAAGACGCTCGAAGATCTGGCCGATTGCGCGACCGACGATTTGCTCGGCTGGACCGAGCGCAAGAAAGAAAAGGACGCCGAAGCCGTGCGCCACAAGGGCGTTTTGGCTGGGTTCGACGTCAGCCGTAAGGACGCCGAGGACATGATTATGTCGGCGCGCGTGCTGGCAGGCTGGATCAGTGCGGACGATCTCCCCCAACCTGAAGAGGTAGCGGGCGACGCGGATGCCGAATTGGCCGAGCCGGTTGAGGGCGAACCTGAGGCAGAGGCACCGCCGGCCAGTGAAGCTTAAATGCTGCCGATGAGACCGGCAGAAAGGGAAAACGTTTGGGTGACACCGTTAGTGACATTGATGGCACAGACGCTGCGGAGGCTGAATCGGGTCCGATGCGGCTTTGTGCCGTCACGCGCACGGTGGCGCCACCCGAAGACTTGATCCGCTTTGTCTTGTCGCCAGATGGTGAAATGGTTGCCGACTTAAATTGCCGGCTGCCGGGCCGCGGCGTTTGGCTGACGCCAGAACGGCGCACGGTCGAACTGGCCGTTCGCCAAAACGCTTTTGCTAAGAGTTTGAAACGGCAAGTAAAAGCGTCGCCCGAGCTGGCGCAGCGGGTCGAAGACCAGCTCTTGCGCCGGACCATGGACGCGCTCTCGATCGCCAACAAAGCAGGTCTAGTAACCACCGGATTTGCCCAAGTCGATAGCATTCTGGCCAAGGGCGGCGTTATCATTGTTGTGCACGGCAATGACGCGGCTGCTGGCGGGCGCGAAAAACTCGACCGGAAACATACCGCTGTGTCGGCTGCACATAGCCGCGCAGCGCAATTGTGTCTGGAACTGACCATAGAACAAATCAGCTTGGCCATCGGCGGCGTAAATGTGGTACATGCTGCCCTCAATCACGGTGGAGCAGCGAAAAAGTTCGCAACCGAGGCCGGGCGTCTCAAGCGCTACCGGTCAGGACGCCAACCTTTGGATGCGGCTTGAACAGGACACGGCCAGAAACTCCGGCCGTTGCCACGTCAGGACGAGTGCCGGTTAACACGGCATTGAACGAAGAAAAACGATACGGCGCGCCGGGCGATTAGGTCCGGAACGGTGAGCGATTGAAACGAGGGTTGGGGCGCTGGATTTTACGCGCGGCCCCACCGCAACGCAGGTTTGGACGAAAGACGCATGAGCGACACGAAGGAGCCACAAGACAAGACCTTGCGCACGGGCGGCAGTAAGCCGCTTTCGGCGCAGCGGACGGTCGAGTCGGGGCACGTCCGGCAGAACTTCAGTCACGGCCGTTCCAAGACCGTGGTCGTGGAGACGCGCAAGACGCGCAAAATTGGCGCGACGGGCGCTCCAGTTGCGGCACCTTCCCCGCAGTCTCCGGAATTGGTTATAAAAAAACCAGAGCCAAAACCGGCGGCCCCGCGTCCTGCGCCGCAAGCAGCGAGCGGGCCAGCTGCGCGGTCAGGTACGCTGAAGCAGTCCGAGCAGGACGCCCGCATGCGGGCTCTCACCGAGGCGCGCAAGCGTGACGTGATCGAAGAGGCCGAGCGCGCAGAGATCGTCAAGACCGCACAAGCGGCCGAAGCCGCTGCACCGGTCTCGCCGCCGCCGTCGCTTGAAGTCAAGCCCGCCGCTCCGAAAAGCGAACCCGCTGCCCCTAAACAAAGCTCCGCGCCTGCGGCTTCGACGAGGCCTGCAGCCACCTCACCGCCGGCATCTGCGACCGCCAGCCGGCCGTCCGCGCCAGCGAGCCGGCCGTCGACGCCAGCACCCGCGAGTACCGACGCGCGAACTTCGACATTCAACCGCCCGCGGCCTTCGTCGGGCTCGACCGTCGCCTGGACCGTCCGCGAGGGGGGCCGTCCGAAAAACATCGACATCGCCATCCCGCGTGCGATGCCCGCCGCAGAACCCGCCGTCGAGCCGCCTAAGGCGAGAGAAGCCCGCGGCGTCGAACCGCGTTCGCGCGGTCCGGCCGTAGCGGCAGTCGAGGATGAAGAAGTCCGCATTATCAAGCGCGGCGGCAAACTCGTCCGCCAAGCTGTCAAAGTCGTGCCCGACGAAAAGCGCGAACGCGTCA
The DNA here is from genome assembly GCA_031414095.1 of Hyphomicrobium sp. Classification (GTDB taxonomy): domain Bacteria; phylum Pseudomonadota; class Alphaproteobacteria; order Rhizobiales; family Hyphomicrobiaceae; genus JANNFX01. The sequence continues at coordinate 16,781 of JANNUW010000378.1, forward strand.
AGCTGACGATCAACAATGCTTTCGACCAGCAGCAGCGCGAGCGTTCGCTGGCTTCGCTCAAGCGCAAGCGGGAACGCGAAAAGCTGAAGGCTATGGGCATTCAGCAGCCTCGGGACAAGATTGTGCGCGAAGTCATTATTCCTGAAGCGATTACCATTCAGGAACTCTCGAACCGCATGACCGAGCGTGGCGTCGACGTCATCAAGCTGCTTATGAAGCAGGGCGCGATGCACAAGATCACCGATGTGATCGATGCCGATACGGCCGAACTCATCGTGACCGAATTTGGTCATACGCCCAAACGTGTCTCCGAAGCAGACGTCGAAATCGGCTTCGTCAACAAGCAGATCGAAGACGAGATCATGGTGGCGCGCGCGCCCGTGGTCACCATCATGGGGCACGTCGACCACGGCAAGACATCGCTGCTTGACGCCATCCGCCAGACCAATGTCGTGTCGGGTGAAGCCGGCGGCATCACCCAGCACATCGGCGCCTATCAGGTCCTGACGCCTTCGGGCAACAAGGTCACGTTCATCGATACGCCAGGTCACGCCGCCTTTACGGCTATGCGTGCGCGCGGCGCCAAGGTCACGGATATCGTAGTGCTTGTGGTCGCAGCCGACGACGGCGTCATGCCGCAAACCGCCGAAGCCATCAATCACGCCAAGGCCGCCGGCGTACCGATGATCGTCGCCATCAACAAGATAGACAAGCCGACGGCCGAGCCGGGCCGCGTGCGCACCGATCTGTTGCAGCACGAGATCGTTGTCGAAAGCATGGGCGGCGATACCCAGGAAGTCGAAGTCTCGGCCCTGAAACGCCTCAACCTCGACAAGCTGCTGGAAGCCATTCACCTGCAGGCCGAAATTCTTGAACTGAGGGCCAATGTGGTGCGCCCAGCCGAAGGCTTCGTGATCGAAGCCAAGCTTGAAAAGGGTCGCGGGCCTGTCGGAACCGTGCTCGTTCAGCGCGGCACCTTGAAAGTCGGCGACATCGTCGTGGCCGGCATGGCGTGGGGTCGCGTCCGCGCGCTCATCGACGACAAGGGTGCCAATATCCCGACAGCCGGACCGTCGGTTCCCGTCGAAGTTTTGGGCTTTGACGGCGCGCCGGAGGCTGGTGATCAGTTCGCCGTCGTCGAAAACGAAGCACGCGCCCGAGAGCTGACCGACTACCGCATCAGAAAGCGCCGCGAGACGCTGGGCACCTCGGGCACCGCGCGTACGCTCGAGCAGATGATGCAGCAGCTCAAGGAGGCCGGGAAAAAAGAATTCCCAATGGTCATCAAGGGCGACGTGCAGGGCTCGATCGAAGCTATTCTGGGTTCGTTGTCGAAGCTTGGCACCGAAGAAGTCGGCGCGCGCGTCGTGCATTCGGCAGTCGGCCAGATTACCGAGTCGGACGTTGCGCTTGCCAACGCCGCCAAGGCCATCATCGTCGGCTTCAATGTGCGTGCCAACGTGCAGGCCAAGCAGGCGGCCGATCAGCAGGGCATCGAAATCCGCTACTACAACATCATCTACGATCTGGTCGACGACGTGAAGTCGGCCATGTCGGGCCTGCTCGCGCCGACAAAGCGCGAAGTGTTCCTGGGCTACGCAACCATCAAGCAGGTCTTCAACGTCTCGAAGGCCGGCAAGGTGGCGGGTTGCATCGTGACGGACGGCAAGGTCGAGCGCGGCGCCAAGGTGCGACTGCTGCGCGAGAAGGTCGTCATCCACGAGGGCACGCTTTCGGTTCTGAAGCGCTTCAAGGACGATGTGAAGGAAGTGCCGACCGGCCAGGAATGCGGTATGGCGTTCGCGAACTATCAAGACATTCGCGAAGGCGACGAAATCGAGTGCTTCCAAGTCGAAATCATCAAGCGGACACTATAGTGCTCACGGCTTATTACGATGACAAGGTCCGAAGCCATAGCCGCACTGAAGGATAGCTCCCAGCAGATAAAAGCGCTGGGGGCAACGGCCCTTTATATGTACGGTTCTGCCGCAAGAGATGAGCTGTCTGAAGACAGCGATCTCGACCTTTTCATCGACTACGATCCGCGCAGCGATTTTTCCTTCGTCGAACTTATAAGACTGCAGTATTTAATCGGGCGAAAATTGGCCAGGGAGATCGATCTGACGACGCGACATGGTCTCCATCCGCTTTTGCGAGGCGAGATTGAGCGTTCCAGTATCAGGGTGTTCTGATGCCGCGGCGTAATGTTTGGGTCCGGCTAAATGACATGCTTTCAGCCTTGGACGATGGTGCTGCTATTGTCTCCGGTCTCTCGTTTGACGAATATCAAAAAAGTGTTGTGGTTCGTCGGGCCGTCGAGCGATGCGTAGAGATCCTGTCTGAAGCCAGCCGGCATTTGCCGCAGGAAATGAAAGATGAAAGGCCAAACGTGTTTTGACCAGAAATCAAAGCGATTGGAAATCTTCTCCGCCATGAGTACCAACGCGTTGACGACTTAGTGATGTGGCGGATCGTGACGAAATACTTCCCCGAACTCCGGCGCGTGATTGTCGAAATCCTGGCAACAGAAACGCGCGCCAATTGAGTGTAACCGCGTAGCGATATGAAATTTCTGAACGAACACAAATGACCAAGAAAGACTTCAAAAGCCCGACCAAAGGACCGACGCAACGGATGTTGCGGGTGGGGGAAATGGTGCGCCATAAGGTGTCTGAACTGCTGGCACGCGGCGACGTGCATGACGATGTTCTTGCGAGCCACGTCATCACCGTATCCGAAGTTCGCATGTCGCCTGATCTGAGGCTCGCGACCGCCTACGTCATGCCGCTCGGCGGCAAGGATGCCGACAAGGTGCTGGCCGCGCTCGACCGCAATAGAAAGTACATCCGGGGCGAGATCGCCCGCAGTTTGGACCTGCGCTCGGCACCCGACGTGCGCTTCCGCTTCGACGACACCTTCGACGAAGTTTCGCGCATCGATGCACTCTTGCACTCCGACCGCGTGCGCCGTGATGTGGAGAAGAAGTAGGCAGTCTCGCGCGGAGTCGTCCGTCACTTGGGCCACCCGGTAAACGATCTCCACACCAATAAACGTTTTTTACTCCTGCGTTTCCGCAGGGGTTGACCTTTAAGGACACCATGGCGCGCCGTAAAAAAGGACTTGCCCTCAATGGCTGGGTCGTACTCGACAAACCTCTAGGTATGACGTCGACGCAGGCCTTAGCGACGGTCAAGCGCCTCTACGATGCGCAAAAGGCCGGCCATGCCGGAACTCTTGACCCGTTAGCGACAGGCATTCTCCCACTCGCGTTCGGAGAGGCGACGAAGACTGTGCCGTTCGCCGTCGATGGCAAGAAGGCCTACCGCTTCACCGTGCGCTGGGGTGTCCAGACGACAACCGACGACGCCGAAGGCACGCCGGTAGAGACGAGCAGCGCGCGTCCGTCGCGTCCTGAAATAGAAGCTTTGCTGGGCCGCTTTATCGGTGAGATCATGCAAGTTCCGCCGTGCTTTTCGGCCATCAAGATCGATGGTCAGCGGGCTTACGATCTGGCGCGTGACGGCGAAGTCGTGGTTCTCGAAGCCCGCCCTGTGACCGTCGACCGGCTGGAGCTGATGGAAACGCCCGATGCGGATACTGCGATCTTCGAAGCCGGCTGCGGCAAGGGCACGTACGTGCGCGCGATCGCCCGCGACATGGGCCGGACGCTTGGCTGCTACGGTCATGTCATCGCCCTGCGGCGCACATCTGTCGGGCCGTTCCATGAAATGAATGCCGTCACGCTCGACGAACTGCGCGCGGCAAGCGAAGCCGAAAACGGCGGCGATCTGGGGCAGTTTCTAATGCCGGTCGAAACCGCACTCGATGCTGTGCCCGAGCTCAGCGTCACATCAACTGATGCCGCCAATTTGACGATGGGCCGTTCGGTGCTTATCCGCGGCCGGGACGCGCCAATCTTGTCGGGGCCGATGTTTGCGACGTGCAAGGGCCGGATCGTGGCTTTGGGCGAAGTTGAAAAAGGCGCTCTGCATCCGACGCGGGTCTTCAATCTCGGGTGAGGCTTTCGCGACACGGGTGCCGGACTTTGCGTAAAGGCGCGCTGATCGATCCCCTATTTTGACCAGATTGGGCCGTCCCTACGTCTGGCAAACTGGCGGAGGGGACACGTGAATACGATGATCGCAATCAAGGCGTTTCGATCTGCTGTTTTTGGCCTTGTGCTCAGCATTGCTGGCACCGTTCAGCCGGCCCTTGCAGATCTCAATTGCGGCCTCTTGAACGGGGCGACCCAGGTTCCCTTCTACGACAAACCAAAGGGTGCTGTTGTTGGCAGTGTCGATGTGCTGGCCAGCTGGTCAGGCAAACCGGTCGCTGGCAGCGGCACCGGCGATAGTACAGTTTGGTTTGAAGTGTCGGACGGCAGCAAGGTGCTCGGGTTCATGAAAGCCAATGACGGCGGCGTCGCATGCGCCGGTGATTTTTAGCGTTCAGCTGCCCTGTTGCGCATCAGACAGTTTCGTCGCCATGACCCACCACGTGGGGTGATCGGCGCGAACGTGTGCTGCCGCGGCCTGAGCATGTGCCGCGTCGGAAAAAACCGCGAAGCACGTCGGTCCGCCGCCCGAGAGTGCAGCCAGTTCAACGCCGCTGGCGCGTGAAAGCGCAGTCAACACGCCGTGAATTTCGGGCACAACCGCAAGGGCCGGCGCGGTTAAATCGTTGCCGGTAGCAGCCATGAACGCGAGCAGTGCGGCGCGCGATTGAACCGTCGCGTGATCGAAGGTGGCTTGCCGATGAGCTGCATCGAGCGGCGCCGCCGCCAGCGCTCGGAATACGCGCGCTGTCTTATCGGGGGGTACCGGCACCTGCGGATTGACGAGCACGACATCGAGTGCCGGGAGTGTCTCGAGCGCTTGCAATTCGTCGCCCGTGCCGCGCATGAGGGCGGGCGCATCTAAAAAGCAGACAGGTACGTCAGCGCCGAGCTGAGCCGCAAATCGAGACCAATTAAAATCATCTTCGAATTCTGGGTTGGCGAGGCGCACGGCGCGCATCACCGCCGCGGCGTCTGCCGACCCGCCGCCGATGCCGGCCGCGATTGGTAAGTGTTTTTCGAGTTGCACCCTGCCGAGGAGCAAGCGGGGTTCGGCCGCTTTGAGCCGATCAAGCGTCACCCTTACGAGGTTCTCACCTGCGATTGACGGGCCGAATGGTCCACTGACCAAAACCTCAACAGGTGCCTGCACAATAAGCGTGATGACATCGGCTAAGTCTGCAAATGCAACGAGGCTTTCAAGTTCATGAAAGCTGTCGGGCCGGCAACCTAACACTCGGAGCGTCAGATTGATTTTGGCGCGCGCCCGCTGTGTGAGGGACGTCGCCGGGACGACTGGCATCTCGGCGGCACTCCAACGCACGGGCCTTATTGAACGACCGCAGGCTTGTCGGGCGACTCTGGTTTGCTGCTGGCGGATGGCGCTGCAAAATCGGGAGCCAAACTGCCGGCGCGAACCGATGGCGTGGCCTTCAAGCCATCGGCCAGTTTGGCTTTGATCTTGTCGGCGTCGTCGGGTTCGGGCTTCAGCGATAGGGCCTGGTCCCACTGGAAGCGGGCTTCGCGCTCGCGTCCCGACTGCCACAACGCATCACCCAAATGATCGTTGAGGATCGGATCGTCGGGCCTGAGTTCGACTGAGCGTTCGAGATAGCGAACGGCTTCGCGAAAGTTGCCGAGTTTGAAGTGCGCCCAGCCGAGACTGTCGACGACATAGCCGTCGTCGGGCTTCAAGGCGACGGCCTTCTCGATCAGGTTCATGCCGTCTTTCAAGTTCACACCCTGATCGATCCACGAGTAGCCCAGATAGTTCAGAACCAACGGCTCGCCGGGCACCAGCTCGAGCGCTTTTTTGAGGTCGGCTTCGGCAGCTGGCCAATTCTTCAGGCGCTCATATGATGTGCCGCGTGCGTAGAAGTAGGCCCAATGCCGCTTGTCGACCTTGGGAATGAGGCTCAGGGCTTGTGTGTAGGTCTCGACGGCTTCGGAGAATAGTTTGCGCGAGCGCTGGATGCTTCCCAGAGCATCGAGGACCTGCAATTGGTCAGCCGTCGTAAACGCGGCGGTCACAGGAGCGGCCTTGGCCGTGACAGCGGCCACGGGTGACTTGGCAGCCGGTGCAGTGCTCTCTTTGGTGCCTGATTTTTGAGTTGCGCCAAGGCCGAGGGCGACAAGGGTTATTTCGCCCACCATGCCGTCTACTTCAAACTTGTTCTTCTTTTGGAAGGCCATGACGGCCCGCCGTGTCGTCTCGCCGTAGAAACAGTCGTCATCGACGTTCTTGTAACCGAGACCACGCAGCGTTGACTGCAAAGCGGTGACGGCGGCGCCGCGTGAACCCGAAGCCAGCGGCTGCGACGTGCCAGCACTCGTGCCGGCAGCAGGCGAGGTCGCAACTTCGGCCGGAGCCGGAGCAGGTGCCGGCGCGTTGGCAGCCGCTGCCGGAGGCGCTTGCTTGATGCGGTCGAGCAACGCCTGCAGGGTTTGCTTGGCTTCGTCAGGCCGATCGAGCGAATTTAGATTGTAGGCGCGGTGGATTTCAACGGGCAGTTCCATCGCTGAACTTTTGGGAATCTTTTCATAAGCGGCCAATGCATCGACGTAGCGTTTATTGGTTTCGTGGGCGTTGGCGAGCGCCGCAAGCGCAAACTCGTGATCAGGCACGACGCTGAGCGCCATCTGCATGTAAAGGACGCCGGCCGAAACCGCGCCTTCGCCGATGAGAGCTTCGCCCAAGCCATAGAATGCCTCGGCCAAGCCCTGTGCCGGCGTGTCGATCAGCTGGGCACTGGGCGACTTAGCGTCAATTTCCGCTGTTACAGCGCGCAGCAACGCGTGGCTTTCGCCCTGGGTTTTCTCCATGTGTTCGTTGATGACAGAACGCGCGAGCTTCCCATCGCCGGCATGGGCGGCGGAGCGCGCAAACGCCAGCGTCATGCGCAAGGCCTTGGGGTCTTGCCGGAACACGCGATCGAAGGACGCCCGTGCTTCGGCCTTGCGGCCGCCCAGATCGGCGATCAAGGCGCGGTGGTAGCGCAAATAAAACTGCGCCCAGTCGGCTTGCTTGGGAGCATCGAGTTCCTTCAACGCGCCACTCGTATCTTTTTGCGCAAGCTTGACCCACGCGCGCGCCATGGAACCTGTCAGCTCGCCGATTGGGCCCGTCGATGCCGCCCGGAAATGCCTATCGGCAGAACTCAAGTCTCCCGATTTGAAATCGCGCAGGCCTAGAAACAGGTGCGCGGTGCGGTATTGCGGGTCGGCAGCAATCAGCTGCTCGGCGAGTTTGTTGGTCGCGGGGCTCGCGCCTTCCATCGCTTCCATGAGGAATGCTTGCTCGAGCAGCAACGGGTTGCCCGGGTCGTGTGCGAGTGCGCCTAAGTAAAATGCAGCTGCCCGCTCCGACTCGTTCTGGTTGCGCGCCATGCGTCCGGCGAGATAGCTGCCAACAAGCGAATGTGGAACCTCGGCAGCCGTCACCGGCTCTTGCGCGCCGGCCACGGCTTCGGCAAAGGCGGGAGACGATAACAAAACCGTCGACGAGGTCACACTCGTAGCAAGGCTCAGTGCGAGCACTATTGCAATTGGTAACCCAGTCCGGCCGGACGCATCGCGCATGAGCACATTATTCCTCTAGCAGGGACCCGCACCCTAAATAACAATCCGCCAATGATAGCAAAGATAAGGGCGGCTTGGCGACTGGATATGTGACCGGTCCAAAGTTCCCTGTCGATGAGTTGCGGCATGAAAGCAACTTCTTGGCGTAGATGAGCGCGGGTTTCGGCTTTACATACCGGCGTAGTTGGGGCCCCCGCCCCCTTCCGGGCAGACCCATGTGATGTTTTGAGCCGGGTCTTTGATGTCACACGTCTTGCAGTGGACGCAGTTCTGCGCGTTAATTTGAAAACGTTGTTTTCCATCTGGATCGCGCACGATCTCATAGACCCCGGCAGGACAATAGCGTTGCGCGGGCTCCGCGTAGTCCGGCAGATTTTCATGTATGGGGATCGACGGGTCAGCCAGCTGCAAGTGGACCGGCTGGTCTTCCTCGTGATTGGTGGCCGAAAACGAAACGCTGGTCAGCTTATCAAACGTCAGCACCCCGTCGGGCTTTGGATACGCTATCGGCTCGGAGTTGCGGGCCAGGCGCAGCGATAGCGCATCCGTGCCGTGGTGCTTCCACGTGCCGAAAGGCGACCATCCGAAAAATACTGTGCGCAACCACATGTCGAGGCCGCCGAGCGGAATACCGAGCGCCGTGCCGAATCGCGACCACATCGGTTTTGAATTGCGGACGCGTTTCAGGTCGTCGCCAATTTCGCCGTCTCGCACCGCGCTTTCGTAGACGCTGAGCTCGTCGTGCTGGCGGCCGCTGTGGATGGCTGCGAAGGCCGCTTGGGCTGCTTCGATGCCCGACAGCATCGCGTTATGACTGCCCTTGATGCGCGGAACGCTGACCATACCGGCCGCGCAACCGAGCAACGCCCCGCCGTTGAACGTCAACTTGGGCAGAGACTGCCAGCCACCTTCTGTAATTGCGCGCGCGCCGTACGCCAGACGCTTACCACCTGCGAAAACACCGCGAATGGATGGGTGCGTTTTAAAGCGCTGGAATTCGTCATAAGGCGATAGGTACGGGTTCTCGTAATTCAGATGGATGACGTAGCCCACCGAAACGAGGTTTTTTCCGTAGTGATAAATGAACGAGCCGCCGCCCGTGCGATTGTCGAGCGGCCAGCCGAAGGAATGCTGCACCAAGCCTGGCTGGTGCTGGCTCGGATGCACTTCCCATAGTTCTTTGAGGCCGATGCCGTATTTCTGTGGCGCGCCGTCTTGGGCCAACTGAAATTTGGCGATCAGCTGTTTGGACAGCGAGCCATGCGCGCCTTCCGCGATCAGCGTATATTTCCCACGCAGTTCCATGCCGCGCACAAAGCTGCCGGTCGGTTTGCCGTCGCGGCCGACGCCCATGTCGCCCGTCGCCACGCCTAGAACGGCGCCGTCATCACCGTAGAGAATTTCGGCCGCCGCAAATCCGGGATAGACCTCGACACCCAGTTCGACGGCCTGCTCTCCGAGCCAGCGGCACAGATCGCCGAGGCTGACGATGTAGTTGCCGTGGTTGTTCATCAGCGGCGGCATCATCCAATTGGGCAGACGGATATCGCCGGCCGGCCCGAGGAATAAAAACTTGTCCTGCTTAACCTGCGTTTCGACCGGTGCGCCTTTGGCTTTCCAATCGGGGATGAGCCGGTTGAGCCCGACAGGGTCGATGACCGCGCCGGACAGAATGTGCGCGCCGATCTCAGATCCCTTTTCCAGAACCACCACGGTCACATCATTGCCGGTTTCAGCGGCCAGCTGCTTCAGTCTGATGGCGGCCGACAGACCCGCCGGCCCCCCACCGACAATGACGACATCAAAATCCATCTGCTCGCGCGCCGGCAGGCTGGCTCCGTTTTGCGCCATGGTCTCGACTATCCTTTGAAGCTCATGTTTTAGCCGTTCGAATAGGTCTAGGAACCCCGCAGCGCAAGCGTTTGGCGTGGCTGCGCGACACAACGGCTCAAATCGAGGGGCCGGCATGACCAAACTCTGGCTTCGGCCACCGCTGCCAGCGTAAAGTGGCGGCATGAGTGCTTCTGACATCGATCAACTGACCGGACTGTTAGCGTGGTCTCGTGCTATGGGCGCCGACGCCGCCCTGAGTGATGAGGCGACGGATTGGCGCGCGCGCCCCGCAGACCCGCCAGGCTCCAGCTTCAGTTGGCCTCAGCGCGAAGCGGCTGCGCCGGTCGCGGCAGTTGCAAGAGTAGCCGTGCAACCCGGGTCCGCGCCCCCGATGGCGGCGGCTGCGCGCGCGCCAGCGATCAACACCGCGACGCCTGTAAAGCCGGCAGCGAGGGCGCCTGCGGCTGCCAGACCGCCCGAACGCCCCGTGCGCATCGAAGCCGCCACGCTGGCTGACCTCGAAGCCCAGCTGCGCGCGTTCGACGGCTGCGGATTGAAAAGCACGGCCACCAACTTGTGTTTCTTCCGCGGAGCGCCGTCCGCGAGATTGATGATCATTGGCGAGGCACCAGGCCGGGAAGAAGACCTCGAGGGGCGCCCGTTCGTTGGCCGTGATGGCCAATTGCTGGACAAAATGCTGGCGGCAATCGGCTTCAGCGAAGCCCAGGTGCACATGACGAATGTCGTCTATTGGCGTCCGCCCGGCAACCGCCCGCCGACGGCGCAGGAGGCGTCGATCTGCCGGCCTTTTCTAGACCGGCAGATCGAATTGGTGGGCCCCGAGGTGGTCCTGTTACTGGGTGGCGGAGTGACCAAGCCTATTCTTGGCTCCGGCGACGGCATCATGAAGTTGCGCGGACAATGGACAAAGATTAACGCTGGAGGCCGCGAGTTCGAGACCATGCCGACGCTCAATTTCACGTATTTGCGCGGCTTCCCGGCATCAAAACGGCAAGCTTGGCTCGATCTCCTGCTGGTGAAAGACCGGCTAAAATCATTACTTCAAGAGCGCAAAATTTGACGGAGTTTTTAATCGTTTGTTTTCGCAAATGAGAGATTTCTGATCAATCCGATTGGTTGTCTTCAATTTTACCGGCCCGTTTAAGGGCGTTTGCAGCTCTGCCAGCTAGAGTTATAGCCAGATTAACTCGTAGGCCTGCTTTGCCGCTTTCGGCAAAAGCAGGATGAGCCCCAGGGTGCCATGAAGACGAATCTTGTCTACTTGCGTCCGTTGCGTGTGGCGTTCGTCCGATCCGTCGGTCCGTACGCGCAATCGAGTGCTGACGCCTGGTCGAAGATGTTCGACTGGCTATCCGACAATGGCCTGCACTCGTTTCCAGGCTGCGGCTACGGCCTGTTGCTCGACAATCATCTCGTCACTGATAAAAATCAGTGCCGTTACGACGCTTGCGTCGAAATAAGTTCGATGCCGGAAAGTCGCGTCGAAGGCACCCTGCAAACGCGCAAACTCCCTGGTGGCGCTTACATGCGCGACCGGCACATCGGCGCTTATGGCATTATGCAGGAAAAAATTCTGTCAGTGCGCGAGGCCTGGGGTCACGTAAGCGGATTGACGTTGGATGAAAAGCGCCCGCTCGTGCAGATTTTCCTCGACGATCCGCGCCGCGGCGATGAGACGGCGCTGCGCAGCGACATCTGCGTGCCCGTCATCGCAGATTTTCCCACTGGCGCCTAGCTGCTCCACCGGCGCGCATTTCTGATTGTCGCTCATTTTCAGAGTGGTAAGCTGGATCACTACTGGCCTTGCCATGGCCTTTACCTCATCCCAGCCGGTGTTCCATGAGAGCTGTGCCCATGTCTCGCATCGACGAAACGCGCCCGTTCGTCCCCGTCCGCATTGCCGTGATGACGATGTCGGACACCAGATCGCCGGAAGACGACAAATCCGGAGATGCCCTTGTCGCCATGCTGACCGGCGCCGGCCACCTGCTGGCCGCGCGGGCGCTCGTGCGCGATGATATCGCCGCCATTCGCGCGCAGGCCGCGGACTGGATCGCCGATCCCGCGATCGATGTGGTGATCACAACGGGCGGGACAGGTTTCACGGGTCGCGACGTGACGCCCGAGGCCGTAACGCCGCTGTTTGACAAGCACATGGACGGCTTTTCCGCCGTCTTTCACATGCTCTCGTACCAAAAAATCGAGACATCGACGATGCAATCGCGCTGTTGCGCGGGCTTGGCGAAGGCAACCTACATTTTCTGTCTGCCAGGTTCGACGGGCGCGTGCCGCGACGCCTGGGAGGGAATTCTCAAGTGGCAACTCGATAATCGCCACCGTCCTTGCAACTTCGTAGAGATCATGCCGCGCCTTCTGGAACGCGATACGACTTGAGGTTGCCGTTGCCGCCAGCGCGCCATGGCCTTCCCAAATCACCTTCGGCTGACTATGTTCCGCCCCCGGGCCGTTGGAAAACGCTCGTGCAGGTCAAAGGGATATGCCGCCTATGCAGGACTACTCCGGATGGAAATCGGCGGCAGCCCCATCGCTCGCGGTGTTTGAGGCCCTGGCCGCCAATGCCTGGGAACGCTTGCCCGGTCACTTCCGTCAATTGTGCGGCGATGTGGTCATCCGCGTCGAAGACTTCGCATTGGAAGAGGTGCTCGACAGTCTCGATATCGAAGATCCATTCGATCTGATGGGCCTCTATCAAGGCGTTAGCCTCGACAAGAAGAGCGTGCTTGATCAAGCCCCTGAGCCCGACATGGTGTTTTTGTACCGGCGTCCAATTCTCGACTACTGGGCCGATGGCGACGACACCTTGGGGGACATTGTCACGCATGTGCTGGTGCACGAGATCGGCCATCATTTTGGCCTGTCCGACGACGATATGGAAGCCATCGAAGGCAGTTCAACGGCGTGACGTTTGGCTCTCTCAGCAGCGGCTTGTTCTTTGGGCCGCGGCAGGCTATCCACGCTGCGGCTCGACGAGATCAGTTCAGAACTTTTTTAGCGCGTTAGCGGTGCACGCATGACCTTATTTCGCCGGACACGTACTCTTTTCGCCGCTCTGCTCATTGCGTGTCTGCCCGTTGGCGGGACGATGGCGGAAAGTGTGTCGCCCGACGACGTTCCCACCCCTGAAGAATATGCCAAGCAGGCTGGCGGCGACGCGGTGGTGATGCCACCAGGCGCCTTCAAACTCGACGGGCGCCAACAGTGGTGCGGCAAGCGCCCGACTGTGATCGACGATCAGCTGGACGACTATGGCGCGGCCTATCCTGGTTTTCTCATCTTCAATTCCAAGCTGATGGAAAAGGTCAGCACGCCCGTCAAACGCTGGATCTTTGCGCATGAGTGCGGGCACCAGTTCCGCGGCCCCGATGAAGCGACCGCCGATTGCTTTGCCGTACAACGCGGCCGCCGCGAGGGCTGGCTGCAGCAACAAGGGCTTGAGGAAGTGTGCGGTTTCATCTCGCCCGCGCGCGGCGATAGCATGCACTTTTCCGGCAGCTACCGCTGTGAGTACATGCGCCAGTGCTTTAACGATCCCAGCGTGAAGTAGCTTATCCCCGCTCGTTGGCTAACGCGTAAGCTGGAGGCACTTGGCCGCCAACGCAGCGCACCGATGGACTTCAAAGACAAAACCAAACATTTGTTGTTGTTGGCGCAGACGCTCTACCAATGGGCGAGTGTTCTGGCGGGGCTCGATCGGGGACGCCGCGAACGGGTTGCGGTTTATGCAACAGCGATTGCCGAAACGCTGGCGAGGGCCGCGGATGCCCTTATTCAACTCGATACCAACCCCGCAGATCTGGACGCCCGGCGCCGGGCCCTGCGCGATTTCGGGCGCATCACGGGTTATGTGGAGACGATTGTCACTGTGCTGCAGCATCACCTTGACGGGCGTAAGGTCGCTGGCGTTAAAAGGCGTCTGGAACGCTTGGAGCGTGGCGCGGAGATCCCGACGGCCACGTCCCTCGCCTCGAAGACCGCGATGAAAATCCACGTCGGCCACCTGATGACGGCCGAAGGCTATTTTCGCGCACTTGCCGATAGCCTGCGGGCTTGAACTAAGGACGCCTTGCAATGCAGAAGTTCACGAAACTGACGGGTGTGGCCGCGCCTTTGCCCCTGCGCAATATCGATACCGACATGATCATCCCCAAGCAGTTCTTGAAAACCATTTTGCGCACCGGCCTTGGCAAGTCGCTGTTCTTCGAAATGCGCTATAATCAGCAGGGCGTCGAAAACGCTGATTTCGTTCTCAACAAGCCGCAGTACCGCAAGGCTGAAATTCTCGTGACCGGCGAAAATTTCGGCTGCGGATCGTCGCGCGAACATGCGCCGTGGGCGCTGTTGGACTTTGGCATCCGCTGCGTCATTGCACCCGACTTTGCCGATATTTTTTATAACAACTGTTTCCAGAACGGCATTTTGCCCATCCGTCTGCCACAGTCGGACGTCGACAAGTTGATGGACGACGCCAATCGCGGCGCCAACGCGACCCTCACGGTTGACCTCGAAGCCCAGGAAATCCGCGGTCCCGATGGCGGCGTGATCACGTTCGAAGTCGATAGCTTTCGCAAACATTGCCTGCTCAACGGTCTCGACAACATCGGGCTGACGCTCGAAAAAGATACCGCGATCCGCTCGTACGAAGTCAAAGCCGCCATCTCGCGCCCGTGGCTGTGATGATCGCCTGACGCTCGACCAAAGCGAAATGTCTTTAAGGAAAACAAGCATGGCCAAACTCGTTCACAGCATGATCCGCGTCATCGAAGAAGCCCGCGCGGTCTCGTTTTACGAACAGTGCTTCGGGCTCAAGGTCGCCGCGCGCCACGACTGGCCTGATTTCACGCTGATTTACATGAGCAACGCTGACGCCGTATTCGAACTCGAATTGACCGTCAACAAAGGCCGCGCTGAGGCGTATCAGCTGGGCAACGGCTACGGGCATCTCGCCTTTGTAGTCGACGACCTCGATGCCGAACACGCGCGCATCGCGGGCCTCGGGTTTGCGCCCAAAGACATCAAGGAAATGAGTTTCGAGGGCCGCCCGTTCGGGCGCTTCTTTTTCATTGAAGATCCCGACGGC
>JANNUW010000379.1:0-1556 GCA_031414095.1 Hyphomicrobium sp.
TGAGTTTTGATGAGGTGGACGACGCCCGCTCCCGGCATCGAACTGCCATAGGGTGATCGTTACAAAGCGAATCACCATAAGGGGGTCGTCCACATGCAGGTTACCACAATCGGTCTGGATCTCGCCAAGAACGTGTTCCAGGCGCATGGCGTCGACGGGGACGGGAAGGTGGTCATCACCCGGCAGCTCCGTCGCGGCCAGATGATGGAGTTCTTCAAGAAGCTGCCGCCGTGCCTCATCGGCATGGAGGCGTGCGCGACGGCGCACCACTGGGCGCGCGAGCTGGCAAAGCTCGGCCACACCGTGCGGCTGATGCCGGCGAGCTACGTCAAAGCCTATGTCAAGCGGAGCAAGAACGATGCTGCCGACGCCGCCGCGATCTGCGAGGCGGTGTCGCGGCCGAGCATGCGGTTCGTGCCGGTCAAGACAGCCGACCAGCAGGCCGGCCTGATGCTGCATCGCGCGCGCGATCTGCTGGTCCGTCAGCGTACGCAGCTGATCAACGCGCTGCGCGCGCATCTGGCCGAGATGGGCCTCGTGGCCGCGGCTGGCGTCGACGGATTGAAGTCGCTGCTCGCCATCGTCGCGGAAGCCGGCAACAAACATCAGCTACCCGAGCCGATGCGGCAGGCGCTGCATGCGCTGATCGCCGGGCTGCAGGGGCTCAGCGAGCAGATCGGTGCGCTGGAGCGCGGCATCCACGCCCAGCATCGGGCGAGTGATGCGAGCCGGCGGCTGGAGACCATTCCCGGCATCGGCGTAATCGGCGCTACCGCGATCACAGCGACGGTGACCGACCCGAGCGCGTTCAAATCGGGGCGCGAGCTTGCGGCCTGGATCGGTCTCGTGCCACGCCAGAATTCGACCGGTGGCAAGCAGAAGCTCGGCGGCATCTCAAAGCAAGGCGACAGATATCTGCGTCGGCTTCTGATCGTCGGCGCGACGGCGGTGATCCGCCATGCGCGAACCCATCCCGATAAGCATCCATGGGTCATGAAGCTCTTGGCCAAGATGCCGGCCAAAAAGGTGGCCGTGGCGCTCGCCAACAAGACGGCGCGGATTGCCTGGGCGGTCTTGGCTAAGGGCGAGACCTACCGAGCGCCGGCGCTCGCAGCTGCCGGACAAGAGGCTCGCTAATAGGCGGCATGCGGCACCGTCGGCGCAAGCCAATCGAATTGCGAGGGTGATGATGGCGTGATGCGAAACGGTCGTGAAGTGGATCGAGAATGCCCGAAGTTGCCAATGGGCCATAGAGCCCGCAGTTTTGAATGGGACTCTTTCCGCGGATCACATCAGGGCCAGCGGTCATGCGCCGCGACAACAGGCCGGACACATGACTTGCACCCGACCGCAAGCAGCCTCGCCAGATTCCTCTTGCAACGCGGGCGCCGTCCACACATGGCAACTGGGCGTGGCCGTCGAGGCGGCGCCAGCTTTTCTGTGCGCCCTCGACCAGCTTGAACACCATGGCGAGCGCGGTGTTGTTCGAGAGGCAGCCCTTCGATCGGATCGTACGGTGGCGAAGGTGCTTTCGATCGGGTTGGTCGTGCGCAAGT
>JANNUW010000380.1:0-9415 GCA_031414095.1 Hyphomicrobium sp.
CTTGACATAAAGCATGACCGCCTTCTTGCCGTTGCCAGCGATCTTTTCGACGCTGTCGAGCACTTCCTGCGGCGTCGATACGTTGGCACCATCGACCTGCAGGATGATGTCTCCAGCTTTCAGGCCCTTTTCAGCGGCATCCGAGTTGTTGGCAACATCAGCGATCGTCACACCTTCGCCCGGTTGCGATGAACTGGACGGCGCTAGCTTCATGCCGAGCTTGTCGACTTCAACACCATCGTCGGCCTTGTCGTCGCTCGGTGCTTGGCCCTGTTCGAGCTTGGCAATTTCATCTGCCGAACCCGGGAAGCGGCCGAGTTTGACTTTGACGTTCTGCTCGGCACCGGCACGCCAGACCTTCAGTTCGACCGTCGCATCCGGGCGAAGATCGGCGATCTTGCGGGCAAGATCTTTGCTGTCGTTGATCTTGTCGGCATTGACCTGAAGGATCGTGTCCTGAACTTTCAGACCCGAACCGGCGGCGGGACCATCGCGCGTTATTTCGCTGACCAACGCACCCTTCTGCTCGGGCAAGCCGAGCGCAGCCGATGTATCTTCGTCAACATTCTGGATCTTGACGCCAAGCCAGCCGCGGCTAACCGAACCGCCCGTCTTCAATTGCTCGACGACGTCGTTGACAGTGCGCGCAGGAATGGCGAACGCGATACCCACGTTACCGCCCGACGGGCTGAAGATCGCCGTGTTGACCCCCATCACATCGCCTTCGAGGTTGAACGTCGGACCGCCCGAGTTACCCTTGTTGACGGCCGCGTCGATCTGGATGAATTCGTAGGGACCCGGGTTGATGTCGCGCGCCAACGCCGACACGATGCCGGCGGTCACAGTGCCACCAAGGCCGAACGGATTGCCTACGGCCAAAGCCCAGTCACCGACGCGGGGAAGAGCCGTTGCCAGCTTGACTGCAGGGAAGGTCTTCGACGACTGGATCTTCAACAGGGCCAAATCGGTGCGCGAATCGGTGCCGATAAGCTGCGCCTCGAATTTTTCTTGGCTGTCGAAGCTGACCTGGATTTTGTTCGCGCCTTCGACGACGTGGTTGTTGGTCACCACGTAGCCATCGGCCGATATTACAAAGCCCGAGCCTTGGGCCTGCGTCGGGCGCTCGTCTGGCTGCTCGCCGCCACCCTTGGGCATGTTGCGAAAGAAGAAGTCATAGAGCGGCGAGTCCTTGGGGATGTCCGGCATGCCTTCAGGCAAGCGGCGATCCTTCTTGCCGCCGTTAAAGCCCTTGCCCTCTTCTTTCGAGGCAACTTTGGCGCCGCCGCTGACCACGGAAACGCTGACAACCGAAGGCTTCACCTTCTGGATAATGTCGGCAAACGTGATCGGGGCGCGACCGAACGCCGTTTCAACACTGTCGGCTTTGAGCTGAGCGTACGAAGGCGACGCCAGCATGATCGGCCCAACGGCAAGCAGGCCTGCTATTAAAGCCGCCGCGGATAATCCACGAACGCTACGCACTTTTGGCCCGAAAGTTGCTGAGCCTGAACAATCACGATGAGAAATAGAACGCTGCATGCGTAGAGCCTCCGTCTTGCAGAGCAAGGTTTATCGATGCTCAAGGCATAAGACTCGGGCCATTACAGCCGCATTTCAGCCGTCTTAAGAGTTCGTAATGTCAGCTGAAAATGCGCGACCTTTCGGGGAATTAACAATGCCGGGAATTGGGTTGCGGCCCGCCTATCTAAGCCTCGTTGCCGGCGCCATGTTGCATACGACGGCCACCGGACACAATCCGGCCGCGGCAGCTGCCTTCAGCGCGGCAATATCAGCCCCGCTTTCGACCGCTGTCGACCCATTGCCGCTCCATCGTGTCGCCGTGTTTGGTTCCGACGACCGCCGCGATTTGCCTCCCGCACAGCAATCGCTCGAGCGTAAAATCGGCACGCTCACGGACCTTATCACCCGCTCGCAGTGCACTGCCTTCTGTCTCAGTGAAACCGTTGTTGCGACTGCCGGCCATTGCCTGTTCCGTACCCGCGACGAGAGCCGTCCCGATCTTTCAAATTTTCGCTTTCAATTGCGTGGCCCGCGCCGGATGACGAGCGCGGGCATTGCCGGATCGCAGTCGCCCGCGGGCGTGTACCATATTGCATCAGGCTCGATGTCCCTCAGCGTGAAGCCGCCGATCGAAGCCACGCGCGACTGGGCCATCGTTAAACTCGACGCGCCGGTCTGTGCCGCGGGCGGCTTGCCGCTCAGTGCGCGATCTGCAGCCGACCTCGCTCAGCCGGGCGTTACCGCCGGAACCGCCCTTTATCAAATCGGATATCACCGTGATTTTTCGAACGGACGCTTGGCCTACGGGCCCTTGTGTCTCGTGTCGCGTTCCTTTCGCAGCGCCGATTGGGCAACGATCCAATCTGACTTTTACAACGCCCGTGACTTGCTCTTGCATTCTTGCGACACTGGCGGCGGATCGTCGGGCTCGCCGTTGCTCATCGACGGTCCCCATGGGCCCGAGGTCGCGGGTATCAATGTCGGCACGTACGTTCAATCGCGCATACTCATGGTCAATGACGCCGTCGCGCACCGCTACCAGGCGGAGAACGTGGCCAACACCGGCGTCAGTGCTACCGTTTTAGCGGCTGCGTTTGCGGCGCTCGAAACTGTGTCGTTTATCTCGACACGCGACGACATGCGCGACCTGCAGATTCTGCTCTCTGGATTGGGTGTGTTCTCCGGGCCCCGTGATGGCCTCTTTGGTCCATCAAGCCGGCAGGCGATCGAGGCGTTCGAGCGGCTAAATGGCTTGCCGGTTACGGGATTGGCAACACTTAATCTGCTGGACCGGCTTCGCACTTTGACGGTCGCCAAGGCGATGCCCGCCATGCAGCCAACGGCAGCTGTGGTCGAAACCGGCAGCGTGCGAGGGTTCGGGCTGACGACTGCCAACAAGCGCAAGGCCGGTCATTAGGCTCAGTGCGAGATCGCAAGAAACCGGTTTCTCCCGGGGTCAGACCCCGAGCGTGTCAAAGGTCATTGTCAGTATTCCGCTCGGCGCGCATAAGGTCGTTGAGCGAGCGCTCTTCCTCGGCCGTCAGCGCTTTCGCGGGCGCCGCCCTCGACCTCTGCGCGCGCAACTGACCGGCGATAACAACTCCCGCACCCGCAAGAAGTAGAAGCGGCATGAGCCACAGTAGCAGCGTCGACCCTGACAGCCGGGGCTTCAACAAAACAAACTCGCCAAAGCGCGCAACGAGAAAATCCTGAACTTGCGCGTCGCTATCGCCGGCGACGAGGCGCTCGCGCACGAGCAACCGCAAGTCGCGCGCTAACGGCGCATCCGAATCGTCGATCGATTGATTCTGACAGACGAGGCACCGCAGGTCATGCGAGATCGCGCGCGCGCGTGTCTCGAGCGCTTGGTCGGCCAGCACTTCGTCAGGCTGCACGGCTTGCACGCCCCCCGGCGCTGATGCGACCGCACCCAGCGCTAAGCCGAGCATGACCGTGAAGCTGCGCACTGTGAGATTTTTGCCCATCGCTGACTACTCGGCTGCAACAGCGGTGGACATCTTGCGCGCTTGCGCCGGTGCGCCGACGCGCAGCCGCCGATCGGACAGGGATATGCCACCGCCGATGAACATGATCAGCGCCCCGATCCAGATGAAGCGCACCAGAGGGTTGAAATAAAGCCGGACGGCAAAACCGCCGTCGGGTTGCGGATCTCCCAGAACGGTATAGAGGTCGCCGCGCCAGGAATTGAATATGCCGGCTTCCGTAGTCGGCTGCGGCGGCGCATCGTAGAGCCGCTTCGAGGGATAAAGCGACGTAACTGAAGCGCCCCCGCGCGTGACGTCGAAAGTCCCCGTCTGTTCGGAAAAGTTTGGCCCCTTGGACGGCGAGACGCCCCGGAATTGCAGCTCGAATCCGGCCACGTCGATTTTGGCGCCGGGCTTCATGACCACGATGCGCTCGGTCTGATAGGCGCTGGTCGCGACGATGCCCGTCACCATCAGGCCGATACCGAAATGCGCAAGCGCCGAGCCCCACGACGCTCGCGGCAGGTTAGCGAGACGGCGGCGCACTTCGTCCCAAGGTGCGGACCCGAGCTTTGCGCGCAGCAGTGGTTCCGATATCGCTCCAGCCATGACCCAGACGCCAAGCGCCAACCCGAGCGGGGCCAGCCACGGTCCTTGCACGGTGAGAGCAACCGTCACGATCAACGCCACGGCGGCCGCAGCGAGCGCGGGAACGAGTTTGTTCATCGCGCCCTTGACGTCGCCGCGCTTCCACGCCAGCAGCGGCCCGAACGGCATGGCGATCAGCAATGGCAGCATCAGCGGGCCAAAGGTGCCGTTGAAATAGGGCGCTCCGACCGAGATCTTTTCGCCAGTTACCGATTCAAGCAGCAGAGGATAGAGCGTGCCGATCAACACGGTGGCGGCACTCGTCGTCAGCAGAATGTTGTTGAGCACCAGACTGCCCTCGCGCGACACTGGCGCGAAAATGCCGCCTTGCCGCAAAGACCCCGCGCGTGCGGCAAACAGTGCGAGCCCCCCGCCCGTGAACAGCACCATGATGGCCAAGACAAACAGGCCCCGCTCCGGATCGACAGCAAACGAGTGCACAGACGATAGGATACCCGACCGCACTAAAAAAGTACCGAGCAGGCTGAGTGAGAAGGCCAGGATGGCGAGCAGCACGGTCCACACCTTGAGGGCTTCACGCTTCTCCATGACAAGTGCGGAATGCAGCAGCGCTGTGCCCGCAAGCCAAGGCATGAAGGACGCATTTTCGACCGGGTCCCAGAACCACCAGCCGCCCCAGCCGAGCTCGTAGTACGCCCACCACGATCCCATCGCGATGCCGATCGTCAGGCACATCCAGGCGAGCAGCGTCCACGGCCGCACCCAGCGCGCCCAGGCTGCGTCGGTGCGGCCTTCGATGAGCGCCGCGACAGCAAACGAGAACGCCATCGAGAAGCCGACGTACCCCATGTAAAGAAACGGCGGATGAAACGAGAGCGCCGGATCCTGCAAAATGGGATTGAGGCCCTTACCGTCAAAGGGCGCCGGCGACAGGCGCGCGAACGGGTTCGATGTCAGCAGAATAAAGAGCAAGAACGCGACGCCAATGGACGCCTGTACCGATAGCACATTGGCGCGCAGCGTTGCCGGCAAGTTCGTACCGAACAGGGCGACGGCCGCGCCGAAGATGCTGAGGATCAAAACCCACAGCACCATCGAGCCTTCGTGGTTGCCCCACACGCCCGCGATTTTATAGAGCATCGGTTTTGTCGAATGGGAGTTCTGATAGACGTTGGCCACCGAGAAATCGGAGGTCACGTAGGCATGCATCAGCGCCAGAAAGGCCGCCACAACCAAAAGCAGCTGGCACATTGCCGCCGGCTCGCCGACCGCCATCAGACGCGTGTCGCGCCAACGCGCACCCAGAAACGGGACGACCATCTGCACCATGGCGACGACGAGCGCCAAGATCAGTGCGAAGTGTCCAAGCTCGATGACCATCTTGATCGGCTGTCCTTGAAAATTAGTTGCCGCCTTGCGGGGGCATTTCGGCGCCGGCACCCAGCTTTACGCCTCGGGCTTTAAGCGACTTGGCGACTTCGGGCGGCATGTAGTTCTCATCATGCTTGGCGAGCACGCTGTCGGCAACGAAAATGCCAGCAGTGGTCAGCTTGCCTTCCGTGACCACGCCTTGGCCCTCGCGAAACAAATCTGGCAGCACGCCCTCGTAAGTCACCGGGATGCCTTTGAGGGTATCAGTAACCGTAAAAGAAACCTTGGTGCCTTCGCCGCGCTTGACCGAACCGGCTTCCACCAGGCCGCCCAAGCGAAAGCGCGTCCCGTCAGCGATCTTACGCTCGGCAATGTCGCTTGGCGTATGAAAGAACACAATCGCGTCCTTGAAAGCAAACAGCACTAGAATAGCTGCCAGCGACAGTATCGCCACTGCCGATCCGATCAGTGCGCCGCGTCTTTGCTTGCGTGTCATACGGCGTAATATCCAATACGTGCGTGTTGATTTAAAGACCCAGTTCGCGCGCGAGGGCGTCGATCTGGGATATAGCCGTTCCGTCAGACGCGAACTGTTTGCGCGCTGACCCCAACGCGGCGACGGCCTCGTCCTTGCGGCCCATAACCTGATAGGCGCGCACGAGCCGCAACCAGCCAGGCAGATCGTCGCCGTTCTGTTTCAGCCGTTCGGCTAAGCCCGAAACCATGGCGGCGATTTGCTTTTGTTGTTCGTCCGGCGGCAGCGCGGCGATCGCGTCCGCCGACGGTTTCACAGCAGCCTGATTGGCGCCTCGCTCTGGCGTCGCGCGGCCCTCGAGGATCGCGACCTGCTGTTTGACGGCATCCACCCAAGGCGCGCCCGGCTGCGCCGACGCGAGCAGCGCCGTGTAGCCGGCAAGTGCGCCGGCGATGTCGCCGTCCTGTTCGTTGGCGAGCGCCAGCCACACCTGCGGCTCGATGCTGCCCGGCTCTAAAGCCAGTACGCGATTGGCCGCGCGCTTGACGCCTTCATTAACGATACCGTTGTTGGCCAGCAGAGATGCCTGCGCAAAACCGAGCAGCGGTTCGACCGCCTCGCCTTTTAATCGCAGGACTTGCGAAAATGCGTAAGCGGCATCGTCGTAGCGCTGCATCTTGATGTAAACTGGCGCTATCACGCTCCACCCGCGGGGGTCTTCCGGGTTTCGTTTTAATTCAGCTTCGACGCGAGCCACAAGCTCGGTCAGCGGGCTATCGGCGACGGGCGCGGACTGCCGGGTCGATAACGGCTGGCCGGGCAAACCAGGCGAGCCGAGAAAAAGATAAAGCGCCAGTCCAGCCGCTGGCATCGCCGCCAGCAAAAACTGCACGGCTCTAGCGCGAGCTATGCGCGCTGACTTCGGCTCATTGGCACCCGGCGCAGCATGCTCGTTTGATGGCATGTTCGACATGTGCAGCAGTCGCCGGGCGATCTCCACTCGCGCCGCTGCGGTTTCTTCGTGCCCGATAAGACCACGTTCGCGGTCGTTTTCCAGTTCCGCCAACTGGTCACGATAGACCGCCATGCCGGCATCGCGAACGTCAGCGTTGACATCGCTCGCGGCGGGTCTCGTCAACGGGCGCCCAATGACTAAGACCACCGCGGCAGTGAGCAACGCTAAACAGACCCACAGCATGAACAATGAACCACTTACCTCAACAGTTGCGCGCGCGGGATGATCCTGGCAGCGCATCTTTCCTTATACTTCATGACGCGTGAATAGGATCGCTTTGCAAAGCTGACAAGGGCTGCAGGCCTCGCCGGCAGATGTGTCGCGCCAAAGCCCCGACAGTGGGTTTCTCAAAAAAAACGCCCTGGACTTTGCCAAGGCGTTTAATTCGAGATACCCGATTAGGGCGTTCAAGTCACGTTGGTCCACGTGCCATCGCCGTTGCGGCACGCCGTTCCGCGCATCGACTGCTGCTGGCCATCGACGTAAATTTTGTGCGTGTAGTCGCGGCAATCGGCGACGCCGCGCTTGTACGGCCTCGTCGGCACAACTTCGCCGTAGCGTCCGTTGTCGGGGTTGCGCCACTGGCGCGAAACGCCGGACTGACCGCGCTCGAGCGCATCGAATTCAGCCTGCTGTGCCAGCATGCGATCCTGTTGGTCCATCGAGCGGCCGATCTCGCTGCCGACGATGCCACCTAAAACCGCGCCGAACGCTGTTGCGGCGACCTTGCCGACACCTCCGCCGACTTGATTGCCGAGTACGCCACCAGCAACCGCGCCGACGACGAGACCCGTGTCGGCCTTATTGGGACCGTCGGGTCCGCACGCTGCCAGCGACAGCGAGATCAAAACCGCAAGCACGGCGCGCGTCGAGCGCATGGGAGACCTCTTCAATTCAGTTCCGCCGTTCATTCAGCGAGCCCAATGTGCGGCACGACATAGCACAAGATTTCGCCAGCCCAATACCTTTGCAAGCTTCTGTCGTTTGATTCAGGCGAAATTCCGGCTTTAGCGGTGCAAAAAAGACTAAGCATCTGCGTTAAGTTGCCGGTAAATCCAAACTCACCGATAAGCCACCCTTAGCGGCTTGGCCTAAATCGAGGCTTCCCCGATAGGACTGCACGAGATCGGTCACAATCGACAAACCGAGCCCTGACCCCGGCTTGGTTTCATCGAGCCGCAGGCCCCGTTTTCCAATCCGTGCGCGCTGTTCGGGGCTCAATCCGGGCCCGTCGTCCTCGACCCGGATCGACAACCGCCGGGGATCGGCTTTGCCGTCGCGTATCGTCTTGGCAACCGAAATTGAAACATCCTTCTTTGCCCACTTGCAGGCGTTATCCAGCAAGTTGCCGATCATCTCTTCCAAGTCCTGCTTTTCGCCCTGAAAGCGCAAACCGGGCTCGAAACTCGCCGCTATTCTAATTCCCTTGTCGCGATTGATTCGCTCGAGCGCCCGAACGAGAGCTTCGGTGACCGGTTCAACTTCGGTCGCCTTGCCGATGACACTCACGCCGGCCGCCACCCGGGCGCGGTCGAGGTAATAGTTGATCTGGTCGCGCATGACCTGCGCTTGGCCCGCCACTTTAATTCCAAAGGCACTTTTATCCTCCCGCGCCTCGTTAGTGATAACGGCAAGCGGCGTTTTTAATGCATGCGCCAGATTGCCAACCTGCGTGCGGGCGCGATCGACGATGTCCTGGTTGGACTGAATGAGCTGGTTGAGTTCGTGCTGCAGCGGCTCGATTTCGGCCGGCAGTTCGCCGTCGAGTTTGCTCGCCTCGCCCGAACGAATGGCTGCCAGTCCGCGCTCGATCTGCGCCAGCGGCATGAGACCAAAGCGCACTTGGACGAGCGTCGCCATGACGAGACCCAGGCCGGTTAACGCCAGCGCCGTCGACAGACGTGTCAGAAAACCCGACAACCGGCTGTCGAGCCAATCGAGCGGCCCGGCCACGACAATCGAATAGCGCGGAGCGCCACTCGCGTGACCGATGGTGTCGATGACCTCGACCATGCGCACGGGTTCACCGACCGGTCCCGTCGCATTCAGCCAGCGATTGCCACCGGCATCGGGCTCAACTTTTTTCTCAAATGGCACGTCGAGCACAGCGGTCGCCAACGACGCGGATACAAAACGGCGCGCTTGGGGATCATCGATCGGCTGAATTTGCCAGTACCAGCCCGAGTGGGTTTGCTCAAACAAGGGCTCGTAGCGATTATTGGGAATCACGGGCTCGGTGCCCGCCGCATTCATGCTGTCGAGCGCTATCGCGTTGACGAGTTTTTCCAAGCCCCCGTCGAAGGCCGATTGCACATCGTCTCGATACAGCCGGTAAATCAGCATTCCTGCCAGCGGCAGGACAAACAGTAGCCAGATCGCAGACGTCGCAATCAGACGAGACGCGAGTGAATTAAGCCGCATCGGATTCCGACGCCATCC
>JANNUW010000381.1:0-4285 GCA_031414095.1 Hyphomicrobium sp.
GAAAGATTCGGCCAACGTGCGCCGCTTGCGGGCCAAGGGCGTGCGCGTGTTCATCGGCCACGACGCGGTCAATCTGGTCGGTGCCCGTCAGGTCGTCATTTCGACGGCGGTCAAAAGCGGCAACCCCGAGCTCGAAGCCGCCCGCGCCAAGGGCCTGTCGATCGTGCGCCGCGCTGAAATGCTGGCCGAGCTCATGCGCCTTTATTCGACCGTCTCGGTCACCGGCACCCACGGCAAGACCACGACCACGTCGCTGATCAGCACCGTCTTCGAACACGCCAAGCTAGACCCGACCGTCATCACTGGCGGCATCATCAATGCCTGGGGATCTAACGCGCGCCTGGGGCAGGGTAAGTGGATGATTGTCGAGGCCGACGAGAGCGACGGCACGTTCGTCAAGCTGCCGACGGAAATCGGCATCGTGACCAACATCGATCCCGAGCACCTCGACTATTTCAAAACCGTCGACAACATGCATCGCGAATTCGAGGCGTTCTACAAGAACATCCCGTTTTATGGTCTAGCTGTTACCTGCATCGATCACCCGGTCGTGCGCGACATGGTCGAGCGGCTGAACCTGCGCCGCGATGGTCGCCGTCTCCTGACGTACGGCACCCGCGAGGGCGCCGATTTGCGGCTGCTGAGCGTGCGCCAGGAAGGCTTCACGACGTTCTTTGACGCGCAGCTCGGCCACCGTGTCGAAGGCGGCGCGCGAACGATCAAAGGCTGGTCGCTTCCGATGCCGGGTCAGCACAACGCGCTGAACGCATTGGCTGCCATCGCGGTCGCGACCGAAGCGGGCTTGAGCGACGATGTTATTCAATCGGGCTTGAAGGTCTTCTCGGGCGTCAAGCGCCGCTTTCAGCCGACGGGCGAGTGGAACGGCATCCAGATTTTCGACGACTACGGCCACCACCCGGCCGAGATTGCAGCCGTGCTTTCGGCGGCGCGCGCCGGCGCCAAGGGCCGCGTGATCGCGGTCATGGAACCGCATCGCTACACGCGCGTGCGTGATCTGTTCGGTGAGTTCTGCGCCTGCTTCAAGAGCGCTGACAGCGTCATCGTCGCCCCGCTCTATTCGGCTGGCGAGGCGCCGATCGTGGGCATCGACCAACATTCGCTGGCCGAAGGCGTGCGTTCAACCGGTCATGCAGCCGTGACTTCGGTCAACGACGCGCGCGATGTTGTCGGCCTCATTCGCCGCTACGGACGGCCGGGCGATATGGTTATCTGCCTCGGCGCGGGCACCTCGACCGAATGGGCGCAGGCTCTTCCCGAATGGCTCGGCAACGAAGAACTGCGCCGCGCTTAGAGTTTGGCGCGAAGCGCAACGCGCATGGCGGCCGGCTCCCCGCAGGGGAGTTGCCATGCGCGAACAAAAGGGTATGAACTTGAGCTTTGCCGACATCACGCCGGAACTGAAATTGGACCTGCCGGATTTGCGCGGGCGGCTGATCGCCAATGCGGCGCTGGCCGACATCACGTGGTTTCGTGCCGGTGGAGCCGCGCAGGTTCTCTACACACCGGCCGACGAAGCTGACCTCGCCTATTTCTTGAAGACGATTTCGCCCGACCTCCCCGTGTTCGTCATCGGCTTGGGCTCGAACCTGTTGGTACGCGACGGCGGCGTGCCCGGCGTCGTCATTCGATTGGCGCGCGGTTTTGGCGATATCACGATCGAGCCGGATCACTGCCTCCGGGCTGGAACCGCAGCGCCCGACGTGAAGGTGGCGCGCGCGGCGGCCGAGGCTGGCATTTCAGGATTGGCATTTTACCGCGGCATTCCCGGGTCCATCGGCGGCGCGTTGCGCATGAATGCGGGCGCCCACGGCCGCGAGACGAAGGACGTTCTCATCGGCGCCCGCGCGGTCGACCGGCAGGGCAACATTCACGTGCTGTCGCTCGTGGAAATGGGATTTACGTACCGCCATTCCGCCATTCCGCCGTCGTGGATTTTTACGCAGGCGCTCTACCAAGGCACGCCCGGTGCGACGGCCGATATCCTGAAAGACATGGATGAGGTCGCCGAATACCGCGAGAAGAACCAGCCGATCAAGGAACGCACCGGCGGCTCGACGTTCAAGAACCCGCCCGGCCACAGCGCCTGGAAGCTCGTCGATGACGCCGGCTGCCGCGGCTATCGCGTTGGCGGCGCCAAGGTCTCCGACATGCACTGCAACTTCCTCATCAACGATGCCCAAGCCTCTGGCGAAGACATCGAGCGCCTCGGCGAAACCGTGCGCGCGCGTGTGCAGGCGAAGTCAGGCGTCACCCTCGATTGGGAAATCATCCGGCTAGGGCTGCCCAGAGAGGGTGCCGAGGTGGGTGCCGCGTTGGTGGAAGGCTAGACAACTGGTCGCGAAGCTCTAAGTTGGGGCTATGCGCCTACGCTCAGGAGCCACGCAATGACAGCGTCCGAGGTTAGCGATCTTCGAGCCCGTATCACGGTCGACCCCGACCTGTGCAACGGCCGGCCGACAATTCGTGGTTTGCGCATCACAGCTGAAACGGTTCTCGATCATCTGACGGCAGGCGACACTGGGGACGATATTCTGGCAGCCTATCCGGTTCTTGAACGACGACATTCGCGCATGTCTCGCTTTCCGGCATTGAGCATCCAGTGCATGCTTTAGCAAAGGTCCGCTGATGCAATCGTATTCATTTAACGACAGCTACGCGACTTGCTTGGAGACCCATTCGGCGCTCCGCATCTTTTCAGACAGCATCTGCCCTTCAGAGATGACGGCGATGCTTGATCTGCAGCCAACCAGTTTGTTTAAAAAAGGGGAAGTTTTCGGAATGGCCCAACTGGCCAGAAAAGCCAACGGTTGGTTCTATTCGACGAAAGGGTCTGTTCAGTCTCGTGACACGCGGCGCCATATAGATCAGGTTCTCGACGCATTAGAGCCCAGGCGAACGGGCCTTCAAGCACTTATCAAATTAGGCTGTAAAATCGACATCTGTAGTTATTGGCTGTCGGCCGGTCATGGTGGCCCCTCGGTCGAGCACGAACAGATGAAACGGTTGGCCGAGCTGGAAATTGGCGTTTGGTGGGACGTTTACTTTGACAAGATAGATTAATCTCAAAAGTCACAGCCCCAACTCACTATGAGATCCGAGCCGGACGAGTTCGAGCGTATCGCCGTCAGGCTTTCGGTAAATCAAAACAAGATCCGGCCGGATGTGGCAGTCGCGATAGTCGATCCAATTGCCAGAGAGCGCATGGTCTCGATTTTGAGACGGCAACGGAAGGTCCTCAATCAACAGCGCCACAACCGCCAACAAGAGTTCATTGATGCGACCGCCATTTGGACCAGATTGCACGCGCTTGAAGTCACGCTTGAACTTTTTAGTCCTCAGGATCGTCCGCATTCAGGTCCGCCATCAAGTCTTCTAGGGTTCCAACGCTAATGAGGTTGCCCGCCCGCGCTTCCATCATGGCCTCGATCGTTTCGGCGTTCGGGATGAGTGGCTCGAACGGCAGGGCCTTTTCGCGCGCGATGCGGATCATCATTAAACGGAAGGCGTCGGATACGGTAAGGCCGATTGTGGCGAGCACAGCGGCGGCTTCCTCCTTCGTTTTACTGTCGATGCGAGCACGGACAACGGTATCGTTCATTGCTTATCTCCTTGAGCTACAATGTAGCTCAAGGAGCATCATAAGTCACGCCGGTTGTATTGCTTCATTTCAGTGATGAACGGGTTTCAGCGAGGTGGGATGTTGTGGCATACCGTCGGCCGTTGAAACTCAGCAAAATGGCGGTTCGAAGCAATGACTAATGCTCGTCTAGGCACCGTTCCCTCCCGCACGCGGGCGCACATCGCCGTTTTGATGGGCGGGTGGTCGGCGGAGCGGGAGGTCAGCTTGAACTCTGGTGCGGCGGTCGCCGATGCGCTCGTGGCCGAGGGCTATGCGGTGACGCGCATTGACGTCGATCGGGACGTGTCGCAGCGTCTGCAACAGCTCAAGCCCGATGCCTGCTTCAACGCCCTGCATGGCAAGTCCGGCGAAGACGGCAGTATTCAGGGTATCTTGGAATATTTGGCGATCCCCTACACCCATTCCGGCGTGCTGGCTTCCGCGCTCGCCATGCATAAGGAGCGCGCCAAGGACACGCTTCGCCCGGCTGGCGTGCCGGTCGCGGAAGCCAAGGTCGTCACGCGCCGTCAAGCCGCCGCCGCGCACGCCATGCCGCCGCCCTATGTGGTCAAACCGATCGATGAAGGCTCGAGCGTCGGCGTCATTATTGTAGGACCCAACTCCCAATCGCCGCCGCAAGTCATC
>JANNUW010000382.1:0-2450 GCA_031414095.1 Hyphomicrobium sp.
GTCGGGCATGATCGACTGGGTTTTGGCATCAGGACACAAGGCCGGCTGGCCTGATGAGAATGTTCATTCCGAGCGCTTCTTAGCGCCGCCGAGCGGCAAGCCGTTCAGCGTCGAACTCGTAAAATCGAAAAAAAAATTCGAGGTCGGCGAGTATCAAAGCGTGTTGGAAGCCGTCGAGGCGGCCGGTGTCGATGCCCCGTACCTGTGCCGCGGCGGCGCCTGCGGGCAGTGTGAAACGGCCGTCATCTCGTGCGATGGCAGCTTCAAGCACAATGACCACTATCTCTCGGACGAAGAAAAGGCCTCCGGCAAAAAGATCATGATCTGCGTTTCGCGCATCGAAGGCAGCACGCTCGTGCTCGACCTTTAATCTGAAAGGCATGGCTGCCCGCAAAGGCAGCCGGAATTTGGAGCTTTACCCATGGGCCTGATGTTCAAGAGCGAGACTTATCGAGACGACTTCACGTTTTCCAACAGTGCGGCGGCCGTCCGGCGATTCCCATTCCCGTTCCACGAAGACAAGTACATGTATACGGTCAACATCGAGCCTCACGTTCCGGGCCCGATAGGTTCGGCCTACGAGTTTCCTATCGACATCGACGAGCACTATCTGTCGGATATGGCCGACCGCGCCATGGTTCTGCGCGAAGATCCGCTGCGCTGCCAATCGCTGCCGCATATGCTGACGGCCGAATGGGATCTCGTCGAGTTGCTGATGACCAGCATGGCGCGCGATTATCCCGAGCACTTTTCGCTGACCCGCGACGGCGACAGCTGGCACTGGATCAACCGGCCGATGAACATCGATCAGGCATTCATCTTCGGAGATGTGTCGACACTTCCCTACCGGCCGATGGAATACATCACGCGCCAATGCCAGGGCGACTTCAATCTGCTCGATCAGCGCGACAACGATTTGTGGATGGATGCCGGCATCGTCACCTCGCAGGCCGATTGGTCGCTCGACTTCGACGTCGGCATGAGTTTCAAGGAATGGCACGCGCCCGTACCTATGGCGCATGAGATCGGCGTATTCGATCGCGCGCTCAAGTTCTTGCTCAACCTGCAGCAGGGGCGCCCAGTTCGGCGTCTCAACTGGACGATGACCATCAATCCGCGGCTCGATACCAGTCCTGAAAACTATCACAAGTGGGGCACCGACCGGGCGTCGGTCACTCCCGACAATGTCGGCAATAAAGTCCATCTGCGCGTCGAACTGCAAGGGCTTTGGCGGCTGCCGCGCTCGAATGCTATCGTGTTTTCGATCCGGGCCTATCTCATCAAGATGGACGAACTGGTCACGGTGCCAAAGTGGGGCCGCCGCTTGCATCGTGTGTTGCAGAAATTGCCTGATGTGATCGCCGATTATAAGGGGCTGACGCGCTACCGGCAGACCACGATCGATTGGCTCGCCAGATATGACGACGGCACACCCACATCGCCGGGCACATGGCCCGACTGAGTAAGCGGCCGCAAAACAAAAGACATCGAACGCATCGAGTATCAGGGGAACAGCAATGCAGGGAAGAGTAGCCATCATCGGAGCCGGCCCCAGTGGACTGGCGGCACTGCGCGCATTTGAAAGCGCGCGCCGCAAGGGCGCCGATATCCCCGAAGTCATTTGCTACGAAAAGCAAAGCGACTATGGCGGCCTGTGGAATTACACGTGGCGCACGGGGCTCGACGAGTACGGCGAACCCGTTCACGGCAGCATGTACCGCTATCTCTGGTCGAACGGCCCCAAAGAGTGCCTCGAGTTTGCCGACTACGGCTTCGAGGAACACTTCGGCCGCGCCATCCCGTCCTATCCCCCCCGTGCGGTGCTGCACGACTACATCAAGGGCCGCATCGAGAAGAGCGGTGTGACCTCATACATCAAACTCAATCATGCCGTTCGCGGGGTCACATTCAACGACGACACGGGCAAGTTCCAGGTCACAGTTAAGGACCTCAAGGCCGACGAAGTGACGACCTCTGAATTCGACTACGTCATTGTATCGAGCGGTCACTTCTCGACCCCCAACGTGCCCGATTTTCCAGGCATCAAGATGTTCCCCGGCCGTGTCATGCACGCGCACGACTTCCGCTCGGCCGACGAGTTCGCCGGCAAGAACGTGTTGCTCATCGGGGCCAGTTATTCGGCGGAAGACATCGGCATCCAGTGCCACAAATACGGCGCGAAAAGCGTCACCTTCTCGTGGCGCACGAAGCCCATGGGCTTTAACTGGCCGGACGGCTGCGCGGAAGTTCCCCTTTTGACAAAGCTCGACGGCAAAGTGGCGCACTTCAAGGACGGCACCTCGAAAGAGGTCGACGCCATCGTTTTGTGCACCGGATACCTGCACCATTTCCCGTTCCTCGAAGACAGCCTGCGTTTGAAAACGCGCAACCGCCTATACCCGCCCAATCTCTACAAGGGCATCTTCTGGTGGGGTAATCCGAAGCTCATG